>JAAFHI010000541.1 GCA_013298335.1 Actinomycetota bacterium | reverse complement strand
CATTTTCGCCAGCGCGACCTTCTCGCGGTAGTTGGCGATTTCTTCCTGAAGTTCGTTGCCCTCGCCGAGTTCCTGCTGGATCGCCTTGAGCTGCTGCCGCAGGTAGAACTCGCGCTGCGAACGGTCGATTTCGCCCCGCGCCTGACTCGTGATTTCCTGCTGGACGGTCAGGACGTTGACTTCGCGGTTCATCAGTTCATGAATGCGCCGCAGCCGCCGGACCGGGTCGAATTCTTCGAGCACGGCCTGCGCGTCCGACACCTTCAGTTCGAGATTCGACGCGCAGAGGTCGGCGAGGCGTCCCGGATCTTCCAGATTGGCCGCGATGGCGAGCACTTCCGGGGAAATGTTCTTCCCGAGCGTGACGATGCGTTCGAGCAGACTCTTGACCGTCCGGATAAGGGCTTCGAGTTCGAGCGAGGATTCGAGGTGGGCTTCGGGATTGGGCGTGATGTGCGCTTTGAGAAAGCCGCCGGTTTCGTCGATGTGGTTGATCGTCGCCCGCGACAGTCCCTGCACGAGAATCCGGATGCGCCCGTCGGGCATCCGCAGGACGCGCATGACGACCGCCACCGTACCGACGGTGTGGACGTCCTTGCCCGCCGGGTCTTCCATCTCGATGTCGCGCTGGGTCGTGAGCAGGATCAGGCGGTTTTCGCTCAGCACGCTCTCGACCGCCTTCAGCGATTTGTCGCGCTGAACAAACAGCGGCACGATCAGAAAAGGAAAGATGACGATGTCGCGCAGCGGCAACACCGGCAGGCTCTCCGGAATTTTGAAGGATTCATCCGTGACGGCCTGGGCCGTTTCGTCTGCTTCAATGAGGTCTTCGGTCACTACGTCACCGTTGATTTCAATAATCGCCATAGGATTTGTCGGGCGGCAGCCGTCATTCATCCGTGCTCCCGGCCCCTGTCGGTTCGGATTTTCGGTTACTCCATTTTATTCGGAAGCGCAGCATAGACCCAACTTTCGAGAATTCACAACCGATTGAAGTCGGGCGGCGGAATGAACGATGAATGATGAACGATGAACGATGAAGGAACGCGGGTTTTCATTTTATTCATCATTCATCATTCATCGTTCATCGTTCGTTCTTTTGGCCCACTCAAACTCCGGTAGTGCAAAAGAAAGGAGTCCTTTCAATGGATGCCGATGAAATGGCCGAACAGTCGGTCAAATTCGAAGTGCGCGGCGCGGAATCGGTCATCGTCCGGCGCGACGTGGTCTGGCGGACAACCCCCGCCGCGACGCTGACCCTCGACCTCTACCATCCGACGGATTTCGTCGAAGGAACGGCGATTCCGACGGTCATTCTCGTCGCGGGCTACCCCGATCCGGGTTTCGAGAAGTATGTCGGACGGAAATTCAAGGAAACCGGGTCATCGCGTTCCTGGGGACGCCTGCTCGCGGCGTCGGGACTGGCGGTCGTGGCCTACACCAACACCGACCCGGAAGCCGATCTGCGGGAACTGCTCCGGTTTCTGCGGGAAAATGGCCCGGCGTACGGCGTTGACCCCGCGCGGATGGGCTTGTGGGCGAGTTCCGGGAACGTCCCGCTAGCGCTCGGCGCGCTGATGGAGGATGGCCGGAAATCGTTGAAATGCGCGGCGTTGTGCTACGGCTATACGCTCGACCTCGACGGCGCGACCGACGTGGCCGAGGCGGCGGCAATGTTCAAATTCGCCAATCCGAACGCCGGAAAAACCGTCGCCGATCTTCCTGTTGACCTGCCGCTGCTGCTCGTCCGCGCGGGCATCGACGCCATGCCCGGCCTCAACGACGCGCTCGACCGGTTTCTACTCGCCGCACTGAAGCACAATCTGCCGGTGTCGCTGGTGAATCAGGCCGTCGGACAGCACGCCTTCGACATTCTTCAGGACGGCCCCGACGCCCGCGACGCCATCCGCCGGGTCCTCGCCTTCCTGCGGTTTCAACTGCTCCGGCTGCCCGAAAGGTGAGTCCGGCGGCGGTTGAACCGATGCGAACGTCCTTTTGACTGTGGATAACCACAGCGCAACACCGGCTGAGTTCATTTTCGCATCGGCGGAGTAAACTTTTGCACTGGCGGAGTGAGTTTGAGCACCGGCTGAGTTCATTTTTGCACTGGTTGAGTGACTGTTTGCACCGGCTGAGTGAGTTTGAGCACCGGCTGAGTTCATTTTTGCACTGGCTGAGTGAGTTTGAACACTGGCTGAGTTCATTTTTGCACTGGCGGAGTGACCGTTTGCACCGGCTGAGTGAGTTTGAACACCCGCCGAAGGCGTTTTTACACTGGATGAGGGAAACTGGCGCGAGGGAGGGAACCTTTTGGAAACCTTCCCCGGCTGCGCCGCCTGATGTGCGGAATGGCTTTGCCTTTCCGCCGCGCACTCCCCAAAATTCCGCGAGGGGCTGTGCCCCGAGCGCATTCGTCGGGCTGAAGCCCTCCTGGTTTTAGGTAGATCGCTGCGGAAAGGCGGAGCCATTCCGCACATCGGGCGGCTCAGCCGCACAAATACCAAGGTCTGGTGTTCTACTTTTGAAAGGTCGATTTCAATGCCGATTGATCTGGAATATGCCGCCGACAGCCTGCTGAATCCCTGTGAAACGCAAAGGTTTCAGGATTTGGAAGCATATCTGTCCAATTACTACGAACGGGATATCGTTCTTCCGGAGTCCTACACCGGCCACGTCGGACGATTTCACGGTGGAGTGCCGGGGAAAGGCTGTTTCGATACTGCAAAAGGAACCCGCTCCATCGGGCGGATGTTCAATTTGTTGAAATCGGAAGATTCATTGACCCCATTCATTCCATCTTGGCGCGATTCCTCTGATGACCCGACGGACATCCGGTTGGATTACAGCGTGTATGAGTATTTTGAAAATGAAAGATGGAATGGCCGCTTGCGCGAAGTGGAGGATGCGTTGGTTCCAATCGCTGGCCTTGATCACGGTGGGTTAAATTGTCGGGGAATGTATGAATTTGACTTGTTGTGCCTCAATTTTCACGGTTCCGGAGAACCGACAGTCGTCGTATTCAATTTTGAAAGGGCTGAGATTTCAACCGTTGTTGCGCCATCCTTCGCAGACTTTCTCTCGATGCTTTATCGCTGCTCCTACGCCCTGCCTGATGAGGAAGATGATTTTTGAACTTCTGAATCCGCCATCTTCTTTTGGTTTCCTCTGAATTCAAAAACAATGACCCTGACCGAAGCGAAGGAAATTCTGGAAGAAATCGAGCCGTTGCTGGCGGACGAGGTTTTCGTGGTGGCGCATGCGTTCGTCCGGGACGGGCGCGAGTTGCACGTTGCTATGACCGAACGCCTCCGCCACCGGGCGAAAAAGGGCCGGGTGTGGAAGTCGTCGCCCTTTCTGACGGCGTTCAAGAACGCCGAGTACGGTTTTGACGAAAGCCGGGCGCGCAGTACGGGCGGGATGGACGGCCTGTTTCTGCTCGACCGGACCTATTCGCCCCCGAATGAGATGATGCGGAAGATTTTCGACCGCTACCTCGACAAGCCGGAGAGCGGGTGCGAGGAAGTCGCCGAAAAGCTGGGCGTCCCTGTGGAAAACCTGCTCGCCGTCCGGCTGGTATCGCACCACCTGCGGCTGCTCGGCGTATTCCACCGCGCCGAAACCAAAGACTGGCTGGTGCTGGTGGATTACGACGACACCAAGTAGAAAATCAGCGTTGGAAAGAGGGTTTTCGGATGGGAAAACAGTCCGCCCCGAAAATGAACCTTCCCACCGATCTCGCGGCTTTTCTCAAAGCCCGGAGACAACTGAAATACGACCCGGCAGTCTGCGAAGCCGGTGAAA
>JAAFHI010000362.1 GCA_013298335.1 Actinomycetota bacterium | reverse complement strand
GCTGCCAAAACTGCCGACGCTTCCGGAAGTGCCGTCCAGCATTGCGGGTATCGACACGTCGCCGGTGACCGACATCCTCGGGGACATTCTGCCGACCGAAACCAAACCCGCCCCCACGACGCCCCCTCCCGCCGGGACCGGCGAGACCGTGCGATTCCAGGGACTCACGCTCAAGTTCCGCTTCGAATCCGGAAAACTGAACCTCTCCGAAATCGCCTGCCGGCTTGACGAGGAACATCGCGCAACCGCCGACGGAACCATCTTTTACCGCGAGAATCCGGCCCGGATTTCATTTCAGGGAAAGATTCCGGCGGGATATTTCATCCGGCAGAAGACCGTCTCGGTACCGATCCTCGGGACGCTTGGCACCGGGGCGCTGACCAATCTGCTGGTCTCGGTCACGGTCGAGGGAACCATCGCCAAACCGACGGTCCGGGTCGGCAACCTGCCGATTCCGCTGTAGCGTCAGGGGTCAGGGGTCAGGGGTCAGGGGTCAGGGGTCAGGGGTCAGTAAGCAGTATCCGGCATTATCCGTGTCAAAAAAATCACGGTTTTCCGACCGCCGATTCTTCCCGACTGACGGCTGGCGACTGGCCGCTGACGACTGATCCCCGCGTCATTCGCCACCGAAAAACACGACTTTCCGAGTGTCAATTCTTCTCGACTGGCGACTGACGGCTGGCGGCTGGCGGCTGATTACGAATCACGAAGACGGGAGCCGTGTTGACAGGACAGTCGGAATCATTACAATCGCCCCGTCGTCATGGGCTCTTTTTCCAAACGACTTCACGAGTTGAACTTAAGGTTCCACCGCGTGCCGAGTGGGAAGCATTCCGGGAATGGCTTCCGCCGCCCCCAAAACCGATATCCAAAGCAGCGAGGGAAATCGTGTCGATGAAACAGCACCGCAGACCACCCAGACGGAATGGCCACGGCAGTTCCGGAAATAACGGCAACGGTAACGGCAATGGCAACGGCAACGGCAACGGCAACCGTAACAAGGACCAGAAAAACAAACGGCCCAATCCTCAGTCTCAGCATGCGACGCAGTTTGCCGACGAAATCTACGAGTCGGCGATTGCGCCCCAGTCTCCCGGTGAACTCGAAGCCTATCTCTCCAATCAGATGCGCTTCCTGATTCACGCCCGGCAGGAACAGGAACGCGCCCTGCGGCAAATCCGCGCTCTCGGAGAACAGCTCACGCAGGACGACGCCTCGGCCAGTACCCGCGAGCAATACTCGCAGGCCGTCGCGCTCTGGCAGTCATCGCGCCGGAACGGCGTCAGCGCCCGCCAGAAACTGCTCTTCGCCATGTCTGAAAAGTTGATGATCGATCATCGCTGAGCCGCTCCGGCCCGACGACCGACTCGAACCTGACCCCTTCGTACCGCGCATGGACGTAACGCTCGTTGAAGATATCCACAGGCTGGCCAACGAACTGGGAGTCGAAAACGACTCCTTCCTGTTCGCGCCGCTCAACCTGGACGACCCGTCGCTGGCCCAAACGGTCGTGGACGGTCTGACCCTCGCTTTCGTCACCTACGGATACCACCACCATCCGCGTGGCGAAAACGTGTATGAACTGATGGAACAGGAAGACGACCTCGATCCGGCTTCGGAAGCGGGGTTGGCTTTGGAGCGCCGGATCGAAGAGGCCGCCGCGCTCCAGATTCCATTCATCGTCACCCTCAACCGGTTGCTTGAGGACTACTTCCAGATTCGGCGGAAGCTCGAACAGCTTCATCCGCCCGTCTGACCTCACGGCCCGGTCTTCCCCTTCCCCGCCAATACCGGTTCGAGCGTCTTCCAGACGTTCTCCACCACGATTTCCTCCCCTTTTTCATTGGGATGGATGCCGTCGTCCTGATTCAGTTCGGGTTTTCCGGCCACGCCCGCCAGAAAAAACGGCAGCAGCACCACGCCCTCCTGTTTGGCGAGCTGCGCGTAGGCCGCCCGGAACTGCTCGGTATATTCCTTCCCGAGATTCGGCAGCGTTTCCATGCCGCAGAGAATGACGGTCGCCTTCCGTGCCCGCACCCGATCGATGATGATCTGGAGATTGCGCTGCATGGCGCTGACCGGAAGGCCGCGCAAACCGTCGTTCGCGCCAAGTTCGAGAATCACCACCCGCACGTCGCCTTGCATCGACCAGTCGAGCCGCCGGACGCCTCCCGCCGAGGTATCTCCGGAAACACCCGCGTTGACCACAACGTACTTGTACCCCGCCGCGTCCAGCTTCTTCTGAAGCAGCGCCGGGTAGCTTTTCTCGCCCGGCAGCCCGTATCCGGCGGTCAGACTGTCGCCGAGCGCGACGATTTTCGGCAACGCGGCACGGTCCGGGACGCTGGTCGTGGGCGGCGGCGCGATCGGGAGTTTCGGCTGACCGTCGCGCCCGCCCGAGCAGGCGGAACCGACGCCGAGCGCCGCCGCCAGACCGAGGGAAACGACGGTCCGACCGGGGGCGAACCGCGCTAGGCAATGGAACTTGAAATGGGTCATAGTCTTTTACTGAGCAGTCAGTGGTCAGTCGTCAGCAGTCAGTTGCAGAAAAACCACACCGTCATTTTCAATTTTTTCCGACCACTGACGACTGGCTGCTGACGGCTGACCGCTACAAAAAGGAAAAGGAATGATTGAACTTCGGAATGTCTCGAAAACGGTCACGAGCGGAAGCGAATCGCTGACCATCCTGCACCCGCTCGACCTGACCATCGCCAAGGGACAATTCGCGGCCATTTTAGGCCCATCCGGCAGCGGGAAATCAACCCTGCTCGGCCTGATCGCCGGTTTGGACTCACCATCCGCGGGCGACGTGGTGCTCGACGGCACGGTCGTGACCAGACTCGGTGAAGACGCCCTCGCGGCGTTTCGCGGACGCACCATCGGATTCGTCTTCCAGTCCTTCCACCTGATTCCCTCGGCGACCGCGCTCGAAAACGTCCGCATTCCGATGGAAATCCTGGGCCGGCGCGATGCCCGCCGCCGCGCGGAAGCCCTGCTCGAATCCGTCGGGCTCGACAAGCGCGGCCACCACTACCCGAAACAGTTGTCGGGCGGCGAACAGCAGCGGGTCGCCATCGCGCGGGCCTTCGCCAATGAACCGGCCATCCTGCTCGCCGACGAACCGACCGGCAATCTCGACCAGGCCAACGGCGAACGGATTTTCGAACTGCTCCTCCGGCTCAACCGCGATACCGGCACGACGCTCGTCATGGTGACCCACAACGAGGAACTCGCCCGCGCCGCCGACCGCGAAGTGGTGCTTCGCGACGGACGGGTCGTCCGCGACACGGTTCACGTCGCGCGGGACGCGACACCGCATCCGAACGGACCAACGCCTCCGCCTATGGCTCGCGCCATAGGCTAACGGTATGACGTCGCCTCCGGCGACTGAAGAAAATCCCAATTCCTCATTCCTTTTCCTGAAACCGGATACCCGACACCTTTTTCTTCCGATCCCTGCCCCCTGATTCCTGATCCCTTCTCCTGGTCGCTTTTCCCGAAACCCGACACCCGAAACCCGACACCTTTTTCTTCCGATCCCTGCCCCCTGATTCCTGATCCCTTTTCCTGAAACCTTTTCCCCATGATTTTTGCCCTCAGAATGATCGGTCGCGAGTTTCGCGCCGCCTGGAAACGACTGTCGTTCTTCTTCCTCTGCATCGCGCTCGGGGTGACGGCGATCATCACGCTCCGGTCGGGGTCGCAGAACGTCCGGGCCGCCGCCGATGAAAACATCCGGCAGTTCAACGGAGCCGATATCCGGATTTCCTCGCCAAAGCCCCTGCCACCGGAAGGCCGCGCGGCCATCGGGAAACTGCTCGAAAAAGTTCCGGCGGCGCAAAAAGCCACCACCGATGTGGTTGAAATCGCCACGATGGCGCTGACCGAGGACGGCGCGCGCAGCCTCGGCGTTGAAATCAAGGCGGTACAGCCAGCGTTTCCGTTTTATGGGGCGATCCGGATCAACGAAACGCCCTATTCCCAGGCCGCGTTCGGCGAGCGGGGCATTTTCGTCCAGCCGTCGCTGCTGGAACAGTTGAACATCCCGCTGGGCGGCAAACTGAAAATCGGCGACGCGACGTTCACCATTCGCGGAACCGTCGCCGAGGAACCCGGCGGCGGGCCGGGAGCGTTCGCGCAGGGACCGCGCGTGTTCATGCGGCTTGAAGACCTCGAAAAAGCCGAATTGGTGCGCTTCGGCTCGCGGGCGCGGTACGTCACACTCATTAAAATGCCCGATTCCGAAATTCAGCGCTTCGTTTCCGGGTTCTTGAAATCCGAGTTCTTGAAAACCACCAAGATGCCCGGACTGTCGATCTCGACCTACCGCAGCTCGCTCCAGCAACTCGAAGGCCAGATCGAACTCACGGAAAACTTCTTCGCGCTCATCGGACTGGTCGTCGCCTCGCTCGGCGGCGTCGGCATCGCCAGCGTGGCGCGGGTGTTCGTCCAGCAGCGGCTCCAGTCCATCGCGGTCCTGAAATGCCTCGGCGCATCCAACTGGTCGGCCTTCTCGATTTACGTTTCCCAGATGCTGATGCTCGGCGGCGCGGGCAGTTTCTTCGGCTGGCTGACGGCGGCGGCGCTGATTCGCATTCTGGCCCCCCGAGTCCAGCCGCTGTTCCCCTTCCCGGTCCACTTCGCGCTGACCTGGAGCGCCATCGGCCAGGGACTCGCCGTCGGCACCCTGCTCTCGCTGCTCTTTTCACTCGTCCCGATGCTCCGAGTCTGGTCGGTCAAGCCCGCGCGACTGCTGCGGGGCGACGATCAGGCGACCCGGCGCTTCGCCTGGGCGCGGGTGCTGGTCATTGCCCTCTGCTGCGGGGGCATGCTCGCCGTTTTCGCGTGGCAGGCCGGATCGGTCAAAATCGGGGGGTATTTCCTCGG
>JAAFHI010000039.1 GCA_013298335.1 Actinomycetota bacterium | reverse complement strand
CTGCTGAATGGATGACGCCAGATCACCGAGCGCATCGGCGTCATAAACTTTGCGTGGTTGAAACGGATTCGGCTGGACCTTGCCGACCTCGACATCAATGACACGAACCTGGGCGTTGGCCCCGGATTCACCGTATTCCGAAGTAATGTGTTCGGCGAGTGCCGAGAGCCGTTCCTTCGACAACGTTGCGACATCAGAAAAATTCTTCATCTTGGCCATTGAAAACTCCTTGCGGGATAGAGACAACGCTGACTACTTAAGCAATTGCCTTGCCAAAGCCGTAACATCCTGATTTGCCGGGCATTTCGGGGCATACAGCTTCAACGGCATGCGCCGGGTCCCCGCTTCCGAGACACTGATGTAGTCACGGACCGGGGCATGGACCGCAAACCCGAAGGAGGGACAAATCTGCTTTGAAAGCTCCTCGAAATGATGCCGATGAAGAATCAGCCGTGGATTGAAGAGCGTCGGGACAACCCCGAAGATGTCGAGCGGGGAGAGCCTGAGATTCTTTCGCCGCCGCTGCGCCTTGGCAATTTCGAGCTGGACTTCGGCAAAACTTTCAACCGACTTCGCCTCGGTTTGAACCGGAACGAGCAACCGCTCGGCGGCGAGGAGGATTTGCAGCGTGATTTCGGAGATTTTCGGCGGGCAGTCGAAGATGACCCAGTCGTACTTCTCGGAGACCGCATCCAGTACATTGAGCAACCGGGCCGGGTCCTGCTGCTGCATCAGGGCCAGTTCATCCCCGATGAGAAACCGGTTGGCAAGCCCGATATCGACGCCGAATTTCGTCGGGAGGATGGTGGGGAGCGCATCATCGGTCGTGGTGCAGACGGTCGTCCAGAACATGTCAGATCGGGGACGCTCCGCGGGCGACAGACCGTAAAAACTCCCCAATGTGCCTTGAGGATCGGCATCGACGAGCAGAACCCGCTTTCCGAGCGTTCCCAACTCGTAGCCCAAATCGCGCGTGAGCGATGTCTTTCCGACACCGCCGGATTGATTGAAAATCGCCAGAATCATTTCGGTGAGTTTGAGAGAGTGAAAAATGAAGTGCGGACAAGATTAAGCGGTTGCGGAAAGCCACCGCAAGCACGAACTCTGGGAAACCGGTGATTTCAAAGACGCGACTGCATAGCCAAACCCGAGAAGAGCGCATATTCTCGCTCGACAGACTCAATCAGCCTCGAAACGAACCGTTCAGCAGTGGAGATTCCACCCCATGCAGCGCGCCATGATCCAAATCCCGGAAATTGTTCGAATTAAGCCGGGAGCCCTCAGACGGCTCGGCCTCTACCTGGCGCGAGCGCGTCACACGAAGATCTTTCTGGCATCAAGTCAGGGAATCCGGGCGGATATCCTCGAAAAAGTTCGAATGGGTTTCCATGAAAACGGGATTTCGGAAATCGGCGGTAGCGCCGTGGCGGACAATCGCCTCGAATTTGCAACCGACATCCTCGCGAATATCCCGGCCAGAACCCAGGCCATCATCGGACTCGGCGGCGGAAAGGCGCTGGATGTCGCCAAGTATGTCGCATCGGCAATGAACCTGCCCTACTACGCGGTGCCGACCTCGCTTTCGAATGATGGATTTTGCTCGCCACAGGCCAGTCTCGTACTGAATGGCCGACGACGCTCGCTCCATACCCGGCTTCCGGATGCCGTCATTATTGACACGGAGACGGTGCTCGAAGCGCCGATTGAACTCTGGTGTTCCGGCGTGGGCGATCTGGTGGCCAAAATCACGGCGGTCGCCGACTGGAAACTGGCATTTCACGCCAAAGGCGAACCAGTGAACGACTTCGCGGCGTTGCTCTCCGATGCAACCGTCTACCAGTTTCTGGCCCGACCAGGCCACGACGCCGAGGGCGTTCGCCTGCTCGGAACGGCCCTGATGCTCAATGGAATCGCCATGGAAGTGGCGGGATCGTCGCGTCCGGCCAGTGGCAGCGAACACCTTTTATCGCACGCGCTGGATTCAATCACCGACCGACCGCGCCTGCATGGCCTTCAGGTTGGCGTGGCGACCTATCTCATGGCCTGTTTGCAAGGCAACGGGGCGGTTCGCTCCATTGCCGATCTCTTCGTCAAGGCAAAATTCTGGGAAACGGTTGCCGCCGATCCATTTTCAAAGGCCGAATGGTTGAAAGCCGCGGCGCTGGCCCCGTCGGTCAAGGGCGATTTCTACACGATTCTTTCCGTCCGGGACTGGCTTCCCGACATTTCGCACCTGATCGAAGAGGACGTTTTCCTCAAACGGTGCTTCACGGCATAAAAGAAGGGGAGGCCAGTCCGACCTCCCCTTCTTTTTTTCAATTTTCTCCGTGGGGTTAGAAAGTAAATTCCCCCCGCAGAACTGTCACCGCATCCCCAAGAAGCACAACCCGTTCGCCGGCATCCTCCACGCCAACGACTCCGCCCCTTTTTGAAGCCTGAAATCCCGTCATCTGGAGCTTGCCGAGCTTGAGGCTCCAGTAGGGGGCGAGCGTACAGTGCGCGGAGCCGGTCACCGGGTCTTCTCCGACGCCTTTGGCCGGGGCGAAAAACCGCGAGACGAAATCATAGTCGGGCGAAGCCGAGCGGCTCGTGACAATCGTCCCCCACAAAGGCAACGACGCAAGCAGGCGGAGATCGGGAACCAGCGACCGAAGGGTGTCCTCATTCTCGACTTCGACCAGGTAGTTCGACTCGCTCACGCCCACAAAGACCGGAGTCACGCCGAGCGCGGCAAAGAACTCGGTCGGCACGACCTCGACTTCGGTTTTACGGGCCGGGAAATCCATCCGAATCTTTCCATCTTCACGACGGGAGCAAATCAGGTTTCCGCTGAAGGTATGAAAGGTAATGACATCTTCGGGAGCGACCACGCCGCGCTCCCACAGGGTATGGGCGCTGGCGAGGGTCGCGTGTCCGCACAGTTGAACTTCGGCTTCGGGCGTGAACCATCGCAACCGCCAGCCTTCCGCTTCGGGATGCAGAAAGGCCGTCTCGGAAAGGTTCATTTCCATGGCGATTTTTTGCATGACCGCTTCATCAAGGGGAGCGTCAAGGACGCAGACAGCAGCGGGGTTTCCCCCGAATTGTTCTCTGGTAAAAGCATCAACCGTCGTAATTTGGAGTTTCATCGGATTCCTTTTTTTCTGAACGCAAAGGCACAAAGACACGAAGGCGCAAAGAAATTGAATGCGGCTTCGGGGAGTAACGGAGTCACGGGATTATTTCCCGGAAGATTTCTCGTCCGCCTTGGGCAAGCTCAATAAATTGGCGAAAAGGCGATACGCGCCGGGAACACCCGCGGGTAACTGCCGAAACCAAGCGTACGACGTGTAAACGTAATGTCCACGACCAATCCGGGCGTAAAGCTCCCCGCCATTGTGGGGAACTTCACCAGCGTCGTGGCTTTCGAGGAGCGGCGTGTAGCGCGAATCGAACGTCGTGAAGTCGTACAACGAGCGTTCCTGAACCCATCCGGCCCAATCCACTTCGGAAATGACGTTTGGGAAATTGAAGGCCGGATGTTTCGGTTCGAGAATGGTGACCGTGGCGTTTTCGTCGGTCGTCCGGGTGAACATCGTCGCGGGGAACGGAGCGATGCCGTTCTGAACATAGTCGGGACGCTGATACTGAACAATGAGTGTTCCACCCTGATTGACCCAGTCGAGCAGACGGCGGTTGTTCGCCACGAAGTCGGGCCTGACCTGCGAAGCGCGGATACCCACGACGATGACATCGAACGCATTCAAATCACCGGTTGAAAGCGTTTGATCATCCAGAAGTTTGACCGGAAGGCCGAGTCGCTCGATGGCCTGCGGGACCAGATCGCCGCTCCCCATCACATACCCGACCTTTACGGGAGCAACCTTCACGTCTGCAACCTGAACTTTCGTTTCAGCGGGACGGTACAACCGGTGCGTCTGGATATGAGGATAGGAAATCACCTGCATTTCCTGGTTGTAGACTCGTTCGCCGGCAGTGGCCGCAGCACTGAATTTGTATTCGCCCGAGGGCGCGTTTTCCGGAACTGCCACGGAAAAGTCAGCGGTGACGCGTCCGCTAGGTGGGAGCGTGAAGGGAATTTCGTTCGGGGTGACTTGCCAGCCGTTCGGAACGCTCAACTTCGCGATGCCTTTTTGTTCCTTTTGGGAATTGGAATCGACGGTCACAACGACACGCTGGGTACTTGAGCTGGATGATTTTGAAGCCAGTATGAGCTTTTGGTCGATTTTGACGGAAAGCGCCGGGACAACATCGAGAACGCGGCGAATTTCTCCACGAACGGGATCGGCAATCCGAAATTCAACCTGTCGAGACGTTGACAAAGGGAATTCACCGGTAGCAAGCGAATAATCAACTCGAATTCCGGATGAAGAAAACGGGCTGGGAGAAAAAGCCTGAGAGCGGCTTTCAGGTTCCCAGTTCGAGGGAATTTCCAACCGACTGACCGCATTGAAACCCGTCCCCTCGAATTTCGCCTCGGGTTGATTCAACAGAGTCATTTTCTGACCTTTGACTGGGGACCAATCAGGGATGAAAACCTGTCCTCGAATGGTGACGTCTTCTCCTGCCACGATGGTTTCCCGATTTGAGAACGTTTCCAGTTCCACGCCAAGTAAACCACGCAGGATTTCCTGAACCTCACGCTGTTTTCGGAGCAATAGGTTCAAGGCATCCTGATTCCCAGAAGGATCAAGTTTTGTGATGGCCGAGGAGATTGCCTTGAATCCTTGGAGAAGCGCAAGGACGGGCTCTTCAGTGAAGATTCTTTTTGTGGTCCCGTGAAACTGATCCGGCCCAAGGTTAAACTGATTGATGGAAAGATTTGCCGACAGTAATCCAATCGTGTTGGCAGCGCTTTCCAGTTCCCTCGAAATGTCTTTTCCATTTACATCGGCGATGACCGGAATCCCTGTGAGTCGGGTATTCAACCCGTCGAAAATGGTCTTTTCGGTCGCGGGATCGGTCGGAACAACGCTTTCGATGAGTTTGACTGATGAAAATTTTTCACCCGCCGGTTCGAGCGCGCCCTGTTCCTGCGACTTGTGCTGGCTGCGGCCCTCCATCGCAATCTGGTAGTAGGTGCGTCCGAGAACCGGATCGTAAACGCCGGTCGGAATCTTGAGGGCGGGATTCTTGTTTTCCGGGGGAGCAACAATGGCGTTGACGTAGAGTTTTTTCGCCTGCCACGCCGCGCCGAGTTCCGGATGCCACATCGGATCGGCGGCCTTTCGATAGGCAATCGGCGTCATGTAACCGGCAAACTGGTGGTGGCCGTGGCCGTCGGCGGGCGTGCCGCCCCACTGCGAGACGATGACGAGCGGGCGAAACTCGCGGATGACCTTCACCATGTCCTGAAGAATGATTTCTTCGCCCCACTTCGCGGCGGCTTCCTCGCGTGATTTCGAAAAGCCGAAGTCGAAGGCGCGGGTGAAATACTGTTCGCCACCGTCGATTTTTCGGGCCTGAAGGAGTTCTTCAGTCCGGATGACGCCGAGGGCTTCGCCCTGTTCGGGGCCAATGAGATTCTGGCCGCCTTCGCCGCGCGTCAGGGAAAGATAGCCGACCCGCGCGCCGTCGCCGCGGGCAAGCCGGGCAATCAGGGCGGAATCCTCGTCATCGGGATGCGCGCCGATGTGCAGCACGCTCGCAATCGTGCCCAACTTTCGAAGCTGAAGCATCAGGCCGGTAATACCCTTGTCGTAGTTGGTTCGGACCTGCGCCTGAACGGGCGGGAGGGGGCGCAGTGGAACAACCAGAAAACCGAAAACGACGAGGGCGGCGAACAGGACACGAAAACGATTCATGCTTCGACTCGATGGAAAGGAAGTTTCGGACAGTGCGCGCAAGGGTAACGCGGTTTGTAACGTTGTAAACCGTGTCGTGCGGATGGACTGCCCGAAGCATTCCTAAACATCGCAGTTGGCGCGAAAATCGTGTCGTGCCACAAGTTTGCTTCGCAACTGCTCGGTAAGGGTGTAGTCAAGTTCCTTGGCGGTCGGAAGTCGCTGACTGAGTGTTTCGAAGAAACCCGCCAGGGTCATGACCAATGCGTCAATCTCGTCGGAGTCGGTTTCGACGGAATGTACCTTGGGAACGCGCTCAATCCAGTCGCCGGGTTGGGCATCCACCAGCCACGGCCCGAAGCGGAAACCGATTGGCGCGAGGTGTCCGCCGGGGAGTTCGCGGTTGAGGAAGAGATCGCGCCTCCGGGCGTCATCGCGTTTCCTGAGTTCATCCACGAACCACTTCACGTCACTGTCGCCGTTTTTCGGAAGGGTGCCGGCGACATTTCCGGCAATGTCGTCATCCGCGAAAGAGACGATGCCACACAGGGTGAACAGATCGGTTCGAACTTCAATCAGGGTCTTGGTCTGGGCCTTGGTTGGCGAGACGCCCTTCCCGATGGCATCGAGGATTTTCCAGAACGGCCACGGAACGGTTCCACTCGTATCGGCGATATCGGGGGCCATGAGAACCGAGGGTTCATTGGCGATCCCGTCGCCTTTCGGAACGTTGGTCAGCACTTCAAGCAGGGAAATGATTTTGCAGCCGACGCTGTGCCCGAGCCAGAAATGCGGGAATTCGCGACAGGAGGGGGGCAACCCGAGTGCGTTCTGGATGTTGTCTCGAATCTCGACCAGATTGAGCGCCACATGCATGTGGTCGAGCGAGAACTGAAAGGGGGCGGCAATGATCGTGTAGCCAAGATCAAAGAGGCCCTGAAGGAGATATTCGTAGGAAACCTGCGGGAGAAGTTCGAAAAAGGCGCCGCCGTAAAACTCGATGACGCCACGTTGCTCGGGGTTTTCAGCAACGTACGCGCCGGAAATGCACCGAAAGGTCGCACGAACGGAGGAATCGAAGGCCATCGGTAGATGCTCGCTCTCAACGAATCGGGGACGCAATGTTGTGGTTAGGACGCGAGTGTCCCCGATTCAGTCGGTCGGTTCAAGCAAAAACTGTCAGGTTACTTTTGGGGGGTGTCGAAGGCTTCGAGAATGCGTTCGTAGTAGCGTTCGTACTGCGTGATGATCTCGGTCGCATTGAAATTCTCGACGGCAACCCGGCGGCACTCGAGTTTCATGGCGTCCCGGAGCGCGGAATCGCCGAGAATCTCCCCGGCGAATCGGGCCATGGCGTCAGTGTCGCCGACTTCCGCCAGAAATCCGGTCTGGCCGTGCGTGACGACTTCCGGGAGCCCTCCGGTAGCGCTGGCAATGACGGGGACTTCGCAGGCCATGGCTTCGAGCGCGGAAAGTCCGAACGACTCCGACTCGCTCGGCAGCAGCAGCAGGTCGGAAATGGACAGGTAGGAGGGAATGTCGGGCTGCTTTCCGACGAAGTGGACGCGATCGGCAATGCCTTTCTGCCGGGCGAGCCACTGGGCCTGCGAGCGTTCCGGACCGTCGCCGACCATGACCAGTTTCACGGGAATGCGACGGTTGAGTTTGTCGAGGATGCGAATGCAGTCGGTCACGCGCTTGACGGCGCGGAAGTTTGAAACGTGGACCAGCAGGGGTTCGTCGGGGGCGGCGAATTTCGCGCGGAGTTCGGGATTCGGCGTCCGTTTGTAGATGGTCGGATTGATGAAATTCGGAATGACTTCAATGGTCCGTTCACCGCAGATATCGAACTCCTTACAGGTTTCGTCCTTGAGATACTGGGAAATCGACGTGACGCCGTCGCTCTGAATAATTGCAAAACGGGTGATGGGCAGATAGGAACGGTCGGTCCCGACGAGCGTGATGTCGGTTCCGTGCAGGGTCGTCACGTAGGGAATTCGCCGCGTTTCCTTGATCATCTCGCGCGCAAGGAAGGCGCTGACCGAGTGGGGAATCGCATAGTGGACGTGGAGCAGATCGAGGTTCTGCTCGACGATGACCTCGGCCATCCGGACGGCCAGCGCCAGAGAATAGGGCGCGTGGTCAAACAGAGCGTAGTTGGTGGTCTCGACTTCATGAAACTGAATATTGGAATTCAGGCGCGTCAGACGCGTCGGCAACGAGGCGGCGATAAAGTGGACCTTGTGGCCACGGGCCGCGAGTTCCATGCCGAGTTCGGAAGCCACGATGCCGCTTCCACCGTAGGATGAGTAACAGGTAATGCCGATGTTCATAGGTGTCCGGAGCAGGAATCAGGAATCAGTTTCGGTTTCGGTCACTTCAAAGATTTACCGGGCAATCGGGGCTATTCAAAAAGTTCAGTGAAACAAGGGCGAGCTTCAAAACCTGATGCCTGAACCCTGATCCCTAAAAGAAGGCAACCGGATCGGCCACGGCCAGCGGCTGCGAAACGACGAATCCTTCCGCCGCCGACACCCCGATGAGACCGCCCCGGTGGATATCGGTCGCTCTGCGCTGTTTCAGGAAATCGCCTTTCGAAAGATAGGTTTCGGGTTCGCGACTGCCGGGACGATGAAACTGGGAAGCGTGCGCGGTGATGACGTGGTATTTGGCGTCGAAATGTTCCGAGATGTCTACGAAGAAAGTCGGGAGAACGTTCGGCGTCACGGCAAAATGGATGAGCGCGTTGGGTCGGTGGCGCTCAAGGCCGGGTTCGCGGTCGTAATTTACGAGCCGGGCGTGGTGACAGGCTTCGGCGACAATGCGGGAGCCGTGAACGTGATCGGGGTGCTCCTCGGTCGGATGGTGGGTAAAAATGATTTTCGGACGGGAGCGGCGAATCACCCGAACCATCACGCGGCGGGCGTCTTCAGTAGCGGAAACGGCGCCGTCAGGCAGGTCGAGATTCGCCCGGAAGGCCGCATCGAGGCGATGGGCGGCTTCGAGCGCCTCCGCGCGGCGGTCGGCGGGCGTTCCCCTTGAGCCGAGTTCGCCGCGCGTCAGGTCAACCAAACCGATGCGATAGCCGAGCGCGCCGAGCTTGAGCAGCGTCCCGGCCATCGAGAGTTCGATGTCGTCGGGATGTGCCCCAACGGCCAGTACATCGACGGGAATCGGTTCGGTTTTCATGGCCCGCCTACTCTTCCGGAGTGAAATCCATCGAAACCGAGTTGATGCAGTAGCGCAACCCCGTCGTCTGCCGCGGACCATCCGGAAAAACGTGCCCGAGGTGAGCGCCGCAGGCCGCGCACATGACTTCGGTCCGGGCCATGCCGAAGCTGGTATCGGTTTCGGTCACGACCGCCTCGGGGGAAACCGGGTCCCAGAAACTCGGCCAACCCGAGCCGGATTCGAATTTCGTGTCGGATTTGAACAGGGGAGTATTACAACAGATGCAGTTGTAGGTTCCGCTCCGCTTTTCCTTGTAGAGTTTTCCGGTAAAGGCCCGTTCCGTCCCCTTGAGTCGCGCGACGGCGAATTGTTCCGGGGTCAGTTCCTTTTGCCACTCATCGTCGGTTTTGACGACCTTGAATTTATTTTCGGACATGACAACCTCGCAAATGTCGGGAGAATGAATACCCGGAAGCCCAAAGCCGCCGGGCGTTTCACTTCGGGTATCCGTCCCGCGGATGATTTATTCCAGATTCGCCGATGCTCTTTCCGCCCCGCGAGGGTCGGAGACGGCTTGAATGAACCGGTCTGCATCTTTCATATTCCGTTTTTGAACACAAGCCACCTCGCCATCCCGAAACATTGGCCGCCCAATGGCGCGTCCGAAAGAAAAAGACGATGAATCTGACCCCGGACACCCTCCTCCAAAACCGCTACAAAATCATCAAACAACTCGGTCAGGGCGGCATGGGAGCGGTGTATAAAGCCATTGACCAGCGGTTCGGCAGCACCGTGGCGCTCAAGCAGATGATCGTCGAAGGCGAGGTGCTGGTGCAGGCGTTCGAGCGGGAGGCCATCCTCCTCAACGGATTGCGCCACCGGACTTTACCGGTCGTCATCGACCATTTCGCCGAGGATTCAGGTCATTTTCTGGTCATGCAGTACATTCCCGGCGAAGATCTCGCCGAACTGCTGACCAACAACAACGGCCCGTTCCTGCCCTCGCAGGTCGCCAGTTGGGCCGATCAGTTGCTGGATGCCCTCGAATATCTGCATTCGCGCAAACCTCCGATCATTCACCGCGACATCAAGCCCCAGAACATCAAACTCACGCCGGAGGGGGAAATCGTCCTGCTCGATTTCGGGCTTGCGAAAGGCGAACTGTCGGGCGGACCGGCCAAAAGCATCACTGGTTACACCCCGATTTTTGCCTCGCTCGAACAGATGCGCGGGTCCGGGACCGACCCGAGAAGCGATCTTTATTCGGCGGCAGCCACAATTTTCAGCCTGTTGACCGGCGTTCCGCCGATTGACGCGCTGGCACGCGCCGACGCCATCATTCATCGCCAACCTGACCCGCAGAAGCTGGCGAGCGAAATGAACCCGCTGGTCCCGCGGACGGTGGCGGAAATCGTCCAGCAGGCGATGGCGGTGGCCCGTGATGAACGCATTGCATCCGCCAAGGAAATGCGCAAGCGGCTCGATACGGCGTTTCAGGCGGGCGTCGGCCAGGAACAAATTGCCGCAACCGTCGTGCAGCCGATTCCGATTATTCCGGCGGGGATATTCGAGCCGAATACACAGCCGCAGCCGGCATCGCGATTCTGCATGGCCTGCGGCACGCAACTTTCGACCAACGCAAAGTTTTGCATGAAATGCGGGAAACCGGTCACGAGCGCCGCAAGCGCGACCCCGGCGTCACAACCGCCGCCCGTCAACGTCCCCCACGCCGCTTCGTATGTTGCGCCGCAGCCCGGCCTCTCGGTTGCCACTCAAAACACGGCCCGGTTGACGGCCAGTGAAGTTGTGCTTCTGTTCGGGGATCAGTTCGTGCCGCCCGCGACACCGGTTGATGCGTGGACCAAACTGCTCCACCTGCCCGCGCGAGCCAATGCCAGCCTGCTCGGGCAGTTGGTATGGGAAAGCGCGCTGCTCGAATGCGAGATGATCGGCTCGATTCAACTCGTTCCCGGGACCGGCCCGGATTCGATGGGCGGAGATCTCCAGCTTGTGCCGACGCAGAACTCGGTTTTGCTGCCGCCACACAGCCTCGAAGCCCGGATTGCGGAAGCGGTTCGCACCCGCGCGGCAAGGGGAATGGTACCGTCGCCCATTCGCGCCGTCATCGAAGAGGTCATCCGACTCGACACGCGCAATGCCTGGCGGCATTCGGTCGCGATGGTGAAACTCGGTCTCGGCATGCGAAACCTGCTTTTCGTAGAAAACCTCAATCCGCAGAACTCGTTCCCGGTGTGCCGCTTCAAACTGACGCCCCAGCTCATCAATATGGCCCGTCAGACTTCCGCCGATCCGGTGAAACGGATGCTCGCCTCGACACAGGCGCGCGTCGGCTGGCGACACCTCGTGGACAACATCAATCTCGCCCTGCGGACCAAAACCAACGTCACCTTTACCCAGATGCCCGAGATGGATCAGGACATCTGAAGGAAGAGTCTGGAAGTCTTGGGAGTCTGGTGGGTCTCGGGAGTCATAAAATACCTCCCCACCACTTTTTTGACTCCCAAGACCCACCAGACTCCCAAGACTCCCAGACTCATTTCCGGCAGTATTCCTCCGCGTCACGACGCAGCAGCGACTGACAGATCTGGCCGAGGACTTCGGCGACGTCACGGTTGTCGAAAGGAAATTTCGTCCCAAGGACCGTGTCGTCCATGACGCGGTTTTCATGGTCGATCAGGCGGCGCTTTGTTTGCGTTCCAATCGAGGCTCTTTTTTCGAGACCGGGGGAAACCTCGAACTCCTTCAGGGCCTGAAAGGTTCGCACCAACAATTTCTGCTGTTTTCCCTGCCTTGAGAC
>JAAFHI010000831.1 GCA_013298335.1 Actinomycetota bacterium | reverse complement strand
CCCGAAGCGAATGAGAAACGCCTGCCCAATCAGGAGTCCGCACCAGATGGTCATCAGCGCCGCGTGGATGTGCGTGTAGCGGTCGATGCCGGCAAATTTCTGGGCCAGATACGGCTTCCAGAACCCGCACAGCGCGAGGATGAACAGTGCGATGAACCCGAAGCCGCTGTTCGGGAAGATGCCGCCCGACGTTCGCGCCGGGCGTGAAATGTGGCTGGTATCCCGCAAAAATTTGAACCTCGATACCCGCCCGTTGCACGGGCCGGACGGACTTGATCTCGATCTCTCGCCTGAATGGTACTGACCAAAGACTTTTTTGGGTAGAATGTCGCCCGTTCACATTTTTCTTCCGGCTTCTGAACCTTTATGAACTTTCGTCTGCTTCCCCGTCTCGGTCTCGGGGCGCTCGTCGCCGCCCTGTTTGTCTGCGTTTCATCCGCCGCCGTCCGCGCGCAGGAAAAACCGCTGTCGGACCGCATCGTCCACTACACCATCACGACGGAACTCGATCCGGCGAAAAAGGAACTGACGGGCAAGGAACGCCTCCGCTGGCGCAATCCGTCGAAGGAGCCGGTCGGCGAGCTTCAGTTCCACCTGTACCTGAACGCCTTTCGGGATTTGAAGAGCAGTTTCGTCAAGGAATCGGGCGGCCAGTTGCGCGGCGACCGGCTGGACGACACGAAACTCGGCTTCATCGAAATCGCGTCGATGAAAACGAGCGACGGCGAGGACCTCACGAAACGCGGGGAGTTCATTCATCCCGACGACGACAACGCGGACGACCGGACGGTGTGGCGCGTCGTGCTCACGAAGCCGGTTGCGCCGGGAGAAGAAATCACCCTCGACATCGATTTCCGCGCGAAACTGCCGCGCGTCTTCGCCCGCACCGGATATTTCGGCAACTACTTCTTCGTCGGTCAGTGGTTTCCAAAAATCGGCCTCTATGAGCCCGCGGGGACGCGGCGGCGCGAGAAAGGCGGCTGGAACTGCCACCAGTTTCACGCAAACACGGAGTTTTACGCCGACTTCGGCACCTATGACGTGACCTGCGTGATTCCGTCGAACTACAAAATCGGCGCAACCGGCATTCTGCGCGACCGGCGCGAGGCGGGCGGCAAGACAAGCTGGCACTACACCCTGGCCGACGTGCATGACTTCGCGTGGACCTGTTCGCCCGACTTTCTCGAATTCAACGACACCTTCAGCGAACCGGGGCTACGCCCGGTGACGATCAAGCTGCTGTTGCAGCCCGAACATGTCGCGCAGAAGGAGCGTCATTTCATCGCCGCGAAGAATGCGCTGAAGTATTTCGGGAAGAGTTTCGGAGAATATCCCTACGACACGCTGACGGTGGTTGACCCGGCCTACAACGCGAGCGGGTCGGGCGGGATGGAGTACCCGACGCTCATCACGGTCGGCTCGGTGCTCAAGGTGCAGGACGATGAAACGCACCTCGGCATCTTTCCGGAAGTGGTGCTGATTCACGAATTCGGCCATCAGTACTGGTACGGGATGGTCGCCTCGAACGAGTTCGAGGAATCGTGGATGGATGAAGGACTCAACACCTACACTGAAGCGGAAGTAATGGACGAGTATTATCCGGGCCGCGACGCGCTGTGGTACCGCTTCGGCGGCGAGCCGATTTTCCGCCTGCCGACGCGCGTGCGCGACTGGTCGTTCCACCGTTTCAGTCTCTCGGCGTATGGTGTCCAGTCCGACCCGATCATCACGCCCGCGTGGAAGTACCGCCAGCAGAGTTACGGATTCAATTCCTACGCGCGTCCCGCGCTGACGCTCAAGATGCTTGAACGGCACGTCGGCAAGGAAACCATGACGCGCATCATAAAAACCTATTTCGAGCGGTGGCGCTTCAAACATCCGACGTCGCAGGATTTCTTCGACGTCGCGTCGGAAGTCTCCGGGCAGGATTTGAACTGGTTCTTCGATCAGTATTTCCGCTCGACGAAAGTGCTCGATTACGGCGTGAAATCGCTGACCGAAAATGAAGTGGTCGTCGCGCGTCTCGGCGAGGCCACGATGCCGCTCGAAGTGGAACTCCGCTTTGCGGACGGCACGACGCAGCGCCTCGCGTGGGACGGCAAGGACCAGAGCAAAACCTTCAAAGCGCCGAAGCCCCTCGCGGCGGTCGTCATCGACCCGGACGACAAACTCTGGATGGACGTCAACCGTCCCAACAACAGCCAGTCCATCGCGCGCGCGCGCACGGGTGAAACCAGCCTCATGTCGCGCACGGTCTTCGTGCTGCAACACCTGCTTCAGGCAATTGCTTTTCTCGGATAAGAAGAAACCGCAGCCTGACCGTGAGGGAGGGCTGTCTCCGGCAACGTGACTCTTCAACGGAGAACGGACATGACCGACTGGGCCAAGTTGGAACATGCATACGGCTCCGCCGAGGACATTCCAGAGATACTTGCAAGACTTTCACCTGATCCCGATTCGAGAGCAATGGATGAGTTGTGGGAGCGTGTTTGTCTCTTTGGAGAGGTTTATAGTGCCAGCCTCCCGGTTCTCCCCTATCTCCTGGAGATTATTTCAACCTGGGAGGCTTTGTTGCACAAAAGGGACGGAGGCGACGGCTTTGGTAGAATTGAGGTGTGAAACAAAAAACGACCAAAGCCAAATATCGCCTCCGCAACTGGAAAG
>JAAFHI010000303.1 GCA_013298335.1 Actinomycetota bacterium | reverse complement strand
GGCGAGGCCACGCAGGCCCAGAATATCTACAGCCAGTTTTCAACGACGATTCCGCAGGCCACGGCGGGCAGCTTTTTCTACGGTGCCTGCTGTTTCGAGTTCTCCGACGAACAGTGGAAAGGGCCGGCGGGTTCGACCGAAACCACCTTCGGCATTTACACCTTCAATACCTCGGAGCCGCCGCGGCAGTCGAACGAAGGCAATCACGCTCCTGTGTGGGGCGCGCAGTTTCCGGTGAATTATTTCACCGCGCGGCAGGCCGTACAGTGTTTTCAGGCGGCGCTTGCGGGCCAGTCGCCGCCAAGCGGTTGTAACTGAGCCTCTCCGGGTGGTCGGGTCGTCACGATCCGCCCACCCTTTTCCCGGATTCCATCGCCCGTACCACCACCCGCTTGGAGGGTGGACGAGACCCCGATATGACCGAACCAACCGTCATCTCACCGGACGCGCCGCTCAATCCCGGTTTGGACTACGTCTTCCTGAAAGAAACCGGTACGACGATCATTCAGGAACTGGCGGGCCAAATCTGGACCGACTACAACGAGCATGATCCGGGCGTGACCACGCTCGAACAACTCTGCTACGCGCTGACCGAGTTGTCTTACCGGGCGGAACTGCCGCTCCCCGATCTCCTGACCGATACCCGGAGCGGCTGGATCGATCCGCACCGACAGGCCCTCTTCATTCCGCGCCGGATTTTTCCCTGCAACCCAGTCACTGTCGCCGACTACCGGAAGCTGATCGTTGACCGCGTCCCCGAGGTCTGCAACGTCTGGCTGGCGCCGACCCGCGATAACGACTGTCCGGACGGCGTGGAGGGACTTTACGACATACGGCTCAACGTGCCCGGAATCAATGGCTGTTCCACCGATCCAGACCTTCAACCGGCTCAAATCATCGACCGGGTTCGCCGCGTCTACTCCCGTCACCGGGGACTCTGCGAGGACGTTGCCTCGATCCTGATTCTTGAATCGCTCCCGACCACGGTATTCGCCGACGTGACCCTGAACGCGACCGGCGCGGCGGATGTAGTGCTCGCCGACCTCTTCTTCCGGACCGGCCTCCTGCTTGCACCCGAAGTTCACCGCCGTCCGTTGAAAAGTCTGCTCGATGAGGGTCTTCCCCCGGATGAAATCTTTAACGGCCCGCTGCTCCGAAACGGGTTCATTTCCACGGACCAACTCATGCCGCGAGCGACAAGCATTCCCGTCCTGGAAATTATCCGGGTCATTGCGAACACGGCTGGCGTTGCAAGTGCGCGCAACGTTTCGGTCCAGGTTCAGGGAACGCCCGTGCTCTACGTTCCCGAGGGACCGCCGATACCGGTGCCTGAAAACGCGCTCCTTCGCCTGAACACCACGCCCGATCGGAATGGCGCCTTCAGCATCCGGTTGTTCAGAAACGGCGTTGAGTGTCGGCCCGATCCGACCCGCGTCCTGAGGGAACTCGAACGGCTGGAAGCGGACTACCGAAGAACCTACGACCTGATGCCCCAGTACGAGGAATCCTTCGCCGTTCCCAGGGGCAAAGTGCGCGACCTCAAGCGGTATTCCTCAATCCAGAACCAGTTCCCCAACGTTTACGGAGTCGGTTCCTTCGGACTTCCGGGAGACGTCTCGGACCGCCGTCATGGACAGGCGAAACAGTTCAAGGGCTACCTGCTTGTTTTCGAACAGTTGCTGGCCGATTTTTTCGCCCAGCTTGCCCACACCCGGGAGCTTTACTCGATTCGGCGGGACCTGAGAAAAACCTACTTTTTCCAGAGTCTCGTCCCCTCCGTTCCGGACGTGCTTCCCCTCCTCAAGGACGACTACCTGGCGGGGCTCCGGAGAATCATCCGTGGCCAGGACCCTTGGGTCGAACGCCGAAACCGTTTTCTGGATTTCCTGCTCGCCCTCTACGCCGAGCGCTTTACGCCCTCGGCAATGGCGGAGCCGACCTGCGAGGACGCCCCCGGCTCGGGGACGGGTGAGAAACTCATTCGCGCGAAGCTCGATTTCCTGCATCGCCTCGTTGAGAGCACGAACCGTCGCGGACGTGGGTTCGACTACCTGGCGCCGCCCCTTCCCCGCAACATTGCGGGACTCCAGATCAAGAGCCGCATCCAGCTCGACTTTGAAAGCCGGGACATGACGCCACTTGGCGATTTCCTCGACGAATTTGCCGTCGAACTGGTCGAGGATGAAACTCGGGCGACGCTCGGAAGGGGTCTCGTCCGTCACACTGAACACATCGAAAGCCACTTCCTGCCCGTGGGGCCACCCGCCAAACGGAGCCGCGACGACACTCGTCCCACGCCGGAATCCCCACCCGCCGCCACCCTCGTCCGAGGTCAGGCGATGGCGACCGATTTCCTGCGTTCCGCCGAAAACATCGAGAATTTTCGGACCGGTCTGCTTCCAGGCGACCGGTCGGTCGCCCTCGTCTGCAAGTCGCCCAGCGACCGCGAGTGGCGTCTGGCGGGCAAGTTCACAGACGCCGAAAGCGCCGCCGCGGCCGGGCGGGGCCTGGTCGAATTCGTGAAACGGCTCATCGCGCGGTGCCGACAACTCTACATCGTCGAACATACCCTGCTCCGTTTTGCGTGCCAGGAAGAAAATCGCTCCGGTACGGAAGATGACACCTCCCAGCCGGTGGAGCGTTTTTCCTACAGCTTTACCATTACGGCGGTTATTTCCGGGACGTCCGACCAACTCGCCAACCCGGACTTCAGGAACACGGTGCGCCGAATCATCCGTGAAAACACACCGTCGCATATTCTGGCGGAATTCTGCTTTCTCGGTTTTTCACGTTTGCACCCTTTCGAAACGCTTTACTGGGAATGGCGTCAGGCCCTTCGCGGCGGCCAATCGGAGCCGATCCGGGAATCCTCCGCCCGGCTGGAAAGATTCCTCCGGAACTGCCGGTGCCGGGACGAGGTAAGGGCCGCCTGAAGGTGATCCATTGAAGGCGAGAAATGGAGTCGAGTAAAACATGGCGCGACATACCATCGGAAAACAGACTTTCGAAATCGTGACCAAATCTGAAGACGTGGCTCTCGCCCTCCAATCAAGGATTGGCGATTTCAACCGACGTCGGCTGCTTCCCGTCATCGAACGGGTGCTCGATGAATTCGCACGGGAGGGAGCCCGAATCACTATCGGAAGCCTGCGACTTGACCTTGGAACGGTCCCCCTCGACCGGTTCGAGGACATCACCATCGAACGCCTCACTCGTGAACTTCGGTCGGCTATCGCTCGTGCCCTCGGAGAGACCCCCTCGCCCACCGAAACCGCGGCCATCCATCCCGAGGGGGCAGCCGGACTGCGGATTCTCGATGAGTACCTGCTTCGCGGGGTCCTTCCCGCCTGGGCTCTGCGCTCGCCGGGTTTCTCGGTTCCGGACTTCATTCTGGAACTGGCGGAAATGGAACCGGCGGGGTTCGTCGAGAAACTCAAGGAACTTGGTCGCCATCCGCGGGTCATCGAACGTCTGGTCCTCCAACTTGGCGACCGTCACTTCAGCCGCCTTCTGGATCTCCTCGAGCGGGAAAACTCAGCCCTGATTCAGGCCTACATTGAGGACCTGAGGGGGCTGCACCGCGATCAACCGATCCTAGAACTTGGTGAAAATCAGTTACTTCGAATAGTCCGTTTCCTCGTCCTGTCGTACTTGCTGATTGACCGGGGATCGCAATTCAACCGCAAAAGTTTCGTCCGCGCTCTTCTCGAAGGAATCGCGGAAAGCCAGGGGTTGGGATACCGGATCCTTCTTGAAGCCCTCCTTCTCGGCCTCCTCCGGACGGAGCGGCGGTATTCGCTAAAATCCTCACTGCCCGCGGTGATCCGCGAACTGGTCGCTGACGAAGTGCCAGACACTGGTGAATCACCTACCTTCGAAGAGGACCTCCCAAATCCGGAAGTCAATTCCGATCCCGGTATCGTGACCGATCCTGGACGATTCAGGCTTGAGTATTTAACCGAAGCCTTGAACTGGCTCGAGCACTTTCTCGGACGCGGAACACTTCCCCCCTCCGGACTTCCCGGAATGGCCGATTCAATCGGGGAACTCGTCCTCTGGCTGACCCGCGCCGCGCCGCGCCAAGTGGTCGAGACGCTGAAGCGTTACGGCCGCGCCCCCGAAACCCTCAGGAGGCTGACCAGCCAACTCGGCGAACCAGCCCTGTTGGAAATTCTGTTTATCCTCGAACCCTACAACGCCGGCCTGA
This sequence comes from Actinomycetota bacterium, assembly GCA_013298335.1. Taxonomy (GTDB): domain Bacteria; phylum Acidobacteriota; class Blastocatellia; order Chloracidobacteriales; family Chloracidobacteriaceae; genus JAAFHI01. The sequence continues at coordinate 1,229 of JAAFHI010000303.1, read as the reverse complement.
TCAAGGGGTACCTGACTCATCTCCGGAACGTCCATCGGGTGACGCCACTTGTGCCCATCGCCGAACAGCCCTTCGCCGGACTGATCTGGCGGTTGACGTTCACCTACCTGGTACACGACCCAGGCACGCAGTTCAACCGGCGAAGCTTCGTTCAACACCTGCTCGAAGGCCTGGCGGCCCAGGAGAACATTCCCTATTCGGATATTCTCGCCATTCTCTATCTGGCCCTGCGGGAGCTTCGCAAGGAACGCCCCCCCCGGGCATCGCTCCCGGCAATCGTGGAGGAACTGGTCGGAGAACTTTCCGATCAATTGATGGAGGCAGTGAGTTTTGACTTTAAGAATACACACTCCCTCACCGCGCCCTTGTCACCCGAGGCGGAGATTTTCGGCGGCGTCCGGCCATCCGCGGACCACGACCGGACCGAGATTTTCATCGGACAACTGATTGAACTGCTTTCATCGAATGTCACCCCCCGCGATCTCGCCTATCGGCGACTCCTGGGCGATATCGTGCGCCACCCCGACTCAAGGAAGCTCATCCTGACGGCAATTTTCCGGTTTGGGGCGGCCCCATTCGTTGCCCTGGAACGCCTGCTCGGCGTTTTCACGTTCGGGGAACTCGCAGCGGCCCTGGTACCCGATCTGAAAGGCTTTGTGACCGGGCTGGTGGGCAGCCTTTTCAAAGCAGTATTGAAAATTCAGGCAACTGGAAAACCGATCCGGGGTTTTGTTTCCACGGCGGTGCTTGAGGCGATGCTGGAACTCGGAATCGAAAACCCCGCCGACCTCACCGAAACAGGAGCGATTATTCGGAGGGCCGTCAGGCGGACCGCCGAAAAATCAGGGATTTCGGAAATCCGCCTTCTTGAATTCATTACACCGGCCATGCGTGGACCGCACCGGACGGTTACAGAAACCGCTGCCCCGAAAACAGGCGCGAATCCGAACCGTGAAAATCAGCCGGGGGCCCCGCGTCAGCCGTTCGGACTAACGCGGTATGAAAGGCTCGACGCCCTTCGCCACTTCCTTCGATTCGGCATCCCTCCGTGGGACGCCATCCTGAGGGGGGCTGATTCATCCGAAGAGACATTCCTCTTCATGCTTACCCAACTCTCCCGGTTACAGGTGGAAGCCGTTTTTCACGTCGAACCCCACGACGCACGCTTCGAAATGTTTGTCCGGGTAGCGCGCGGACTTCCCCTTGAAAACTTTTACCAGCTGCTCGAA
>JAAFHI010000675.1 GCA_013298335.1 Actinomycetota bacterium | reverse complement strand
AGAAGTTGCAGTCGAGCTTGATGGTCGCCCGCCCGCCGTTCACCCGCATCTGTTCCTTGTCGTAGACCGCGACGTCTCCGGTCGGATGGTCGCCATGCTGGAAGTAGCCGCCGGGCAATTTCTCGGCCACCGGATAGATCGGCGGCTGCGGCGTCTCGGGTTTCGCGGCGGTCGCGGGCGTTGCCGGCTTGGCCTGGGACGCCGCCGGTTGCTGGGCGAATCCGAACCACATTCCCCCGGCAAAAATCACGAACCCAATGGTGACGAACAGTCTTGGCAGATTCCGCACGCGAGACGACCTTCCTGACAAATAGGTCTGGGCAGCCGCGAGAACGACTGCCCAAACGATTGACTGACACGATTCGGGCTGGGGTTAGAACTTCCGACGACGAATCGCGAATGGGACCACAACGATGGCGAACAGTCCGCCGAGCCAGGCGAAAGGCGAGAGCCACGAGAAGGAGCTTCCACCGGCGGGTTTGCCGGCATCCGCGTACCAACCGCGCTTTCCACCCTTCGGAACGTCATTGCTCACGGTGTAGACCGTGCCGTCCGGCTTGAGGAACAGTTTCCGCATTTCATCGAGATTGAACGGACGCGCACCGCGCCGACCGAACACCACGAGCTGGTTTCCGCTCTCATCAACGCCGCGGTCGCGATCCAGACCCTTCGAGACGGCGATGGATTCGCCCTTCGTGTGGTGGGTCGCGATGAGGCGCGGATTCGGACGCGGACTGAATCCGTAGTTGTTCGCTTCGGTTTCCGGCGAGGTCAACTGGAGGATTCGCAGGCCGTTCTTGCCGTCCGCGACATAGGCAAAGGCACTCGCGGCGGTCATTCCGACCTTGACGTCGTGGGCGTCGTTGAGGGCGCCACCGGCGTTGAACATCTGGTCGAGCTTCGGACGCTCCGGATTCTCGACGTCGATGATCGCGAGACCCTCTTCGCCGTTCGCCACGTAGGCGTAGGTGCGGGCCACGTAGAGGTTGTGCGCGTGATGCAGATCAACGTGCGCTTCGGGAATCAGGCGGGCCTTGTCGGGCAGGGTGATGTCCACGACCTTGAGGCCGTCTTCATCCGTGACGAAGGCGTAGCGGAACTGAACCGCGACGGCCTTGGGTTTCTTGAAGCCTTCCACCACCGACACCACCTTGAGGCAGTTGGTGCAGGAGATGTCCACAATCACGAGGCCCTTGTCGCACACGATGTACGCGTAGTTGCCCGCGACGGTGATGTTCTCCGCCCCGTTCAGAATGCCGTTCGGGTTGAAGGCGATGTCCTTCTTGATGAAGTTGTTGTTCGGATCGCCGTCGAGCAGGGTCGCGGCGAGAATCATGACCAGACCTTCCTCGCGGTCGGAAACATAGAGGTAGGCATAGACCATGCTGGCCTTCTGCTCCTCGTTTTCAGGGAAGTGCTGGCGGGTCGGATCGACGCCGAGCGTGGTCGGCGAGGCGATGGCCGTGGCGTACTTTGTTTTCACGTAGAACTTCTGACCGAGGGGCGACACCGGAGCGGTGGTGATCCGTTCGGAGAAGTCCTTGTTGTCGATGTTCGCGATGTCGTAGACGCGGACGCCTGCTTCACCCTCGGCGGTATAGAGATACTCGCCGCGCATCTGGAGACTGTGGACATGCCCGTGGTGCTCGTAGGATTCCTTGAGCTGACCGTGATTCGTCGTCTGATGCTTCTTGAATTCCTTCGGATAGGCGATTTCGTGCAGGGTGCTGCCGATGACCGCCTGGGGTTCGTCACGCTCGGTGGCAACCACCGCCGAGACGCCGTGGTGGCCTTCCGCGACGTAGATGTAGCGACCGAGGAAGTTGACGTAGTTCGTGCCGAGCAGCATCAACTGGGCCATGACGGCGTTGTTGTCGTTGTTCTCGGAAAGGTGGCAATCGACGCAACCCTTGGTTTCCTTGCCCCGGACGGTGTGCGGAACGTGCGTGTTCATCGCCTGTCCCGAAAAGCCCTCGGAAGAAATCGTCTGCTGTTGCGAGTAGGTCCAGAGCCGGTTGGCGTTCTGTGATCCCACGATGACCGCGCTCGACGAACGAACCGGCGCGATCCGGTGTCCGGTCGCCGTGCCGTCCACGCCGAGCATGAAGACGTCGTCACGGAGGACCTGGAAGTTGTAGGCCGTCCAGTTGCGGGTTTCCGGCCCACCTTCAAAGTGGTGGTTTTCGTGCTTGCGGTTGGCGACCATCGGAAGGTGACATCCGAAGCAGCTCGTCATCCAGGACGAGTGGCAGGAATAGCAGGTCATCTTCTGGTCGTTGTGGGCAAGCTGGTTGTCTTTCGCCTCGACCGGCTTGGCGTTCGGGTCCCACTGGTCGCCCTTCATCAGGGTCTTGGCGTAGTGGGATTTCTCGCTGTAGTGCTCGTTGCCGGGCGTGATGGTGTCAACCGTCTGGACGACGACCCAGAACTTTTCGGGATCGACCATCGAGTACTGAATGACCTTGTCCTTGTAGGGACCGGCGGTCGGCACTTCGATCACCGACGCCTGACGGAAGCCCTTCGGACGCCGCTTCGACGGGTCACGGTCAAACACGGTGCGGGTCTTGTAGGTATCGAGCGTGTTGCTGCCCGTGGCCTTTTCGTCGGCCTTGGTCTTGTTGCGGGAAGTGAAGCCTTCGAGCGAATCGGGGCCCTTCTTGCGGGCGCCGCCGGCGAATCCGGTCGTCAGCGTCTTGGGATTCGCCTTGGCGTAAATCGAGCCGTGGCAGTCCTGGCAACTGATTTCGACGGCGGCCCGGGGCTCGCCATAGAGGTTGCGGTCGCCGTGACCATCCTGCGCGAAATGGCAGTCAACGCAGTGCATGCCCTTTTCAAGGTGGATGTCCTTGAGGTGGACCGGCACGCCCCCGCGGGTGGACTTCTTGTTTACTTCAGCCCCTTCGGACGTGTAGTCGACCGCGTCCTTGAGTTGCTGCGAGGAGACTTCCTTCACGATCTGGTCGTTTTCATCGAGCAGGTTGCCCTTGTGGTCCTGCTTGAAGACGGCACGGTAGATCCAGCCATGACCGTGGAAGTCGGCGAACTGTGTCCGCTTGTTGGTCGGGTTGACGGTGGTCGCCACTTCGGCGAGGAACTTCCGGTCGCCCCAGAGACCCTTCTTGGCCGAACCTTCAGGGTTGTGACGCTGGATGTTTTCCAGTTGCTCGTCGGATTTCTTGACCGGATC
>JAAFHI010001058.1 GCA_013298335.1 Actinomycetota bacterium | reverse complement strand
CGGATATTTGCCGGGAACGACCAGCCCGTCGATGTCGATGATGCAGGCGTTTCCTCCGGCGGGGTCCACCAGTACGTTGCGGTACGACAAATCCGAATGCGCCAGCCCCGCCGCGTGCATCCGGCGGACGGCGCGGCTGATGAGAAGGGAAATCCGCAGGTAACTGAGCCACGTTCCACGCTCGCGGGGGTCGAGGAAGCGGTTCTGGTTTGACGCGGAAGCGAACCACTTGCCCTCTTTTTCCTTGCCGCGAATGCCGAGGAAGTCGTCGTTGCGCGAGCCGTGTTGAAAGAAGAAGCAGGGTTTGAAGACCGGTTCGACGACGCCGAGGCGTCCGGCGTTTTCGATGACGTGGGTCGGCCAGGAAAAAAGTTCCTGCCAGTATTCGCCGCCCGTCTGGTTGAAGATTTTCTCGCGATAGACCCCGGCCACGCTCACGATGCGGTCGCGCGAGACCTGATCCTGCTTGTCGCGGAAGAATTTGACCACGAACCGCCCGTCGGGACTGAAAAAGACGTCCTTCATCCCGCCCTGTCCGCGAACTTCGTCCAGAAATTCGATGGGCGTTCCGTCAATGGCCTGGGTGCGGATGATTTTGGTCATTGGAGAAGAATAGCCACGGATTTCACGGAGTACACGGATTTCAAACCGAAGAGGTCAGGCGACCGGGAGAATGAGGGCGAGTGTCCGGTCGTCGTGTTCGCCGGGCGACCAGAAGTTGAGCCATTCGAGCAGTTTAAGGGCAGGATCATTGCTATTTTCGGAAGAAATCGCCTCTGAAAGTTCACCGTAAAAGTCTTTCCACTTTTCCGCCGAGTGGAGATTCCGGTCGGTGCCGAATTTCGGGTCGGAAATGCCGTCGGTCATCAGCGCCAGCATCGCGGGATTGTCCACGACCCGGAAAGCCATGCGCTTCGCCATTTCGCCGCCGTCGCCGATGACTTCGCGCATGGTCAGAAAGCGGGTCTGACCGGAAAATTCGCCGCCGTCGGGCGTGTTCAGCAGATGGACTTCGTTTCGCGAGTCATCATACAGCCCGATGGCCCCGTCGCCGATGCCGAACGCGGCGACGAACACGCCCTCCGGAAAGCGTTTCGCCACCGCCACCAGGAGCGTGGCCGAAAACTCCCGGAGCGGCTTGTCGATGGCGGTCGCTTCCTGCTCGATGCGTTTGAACGCCGCGAAAGCCGCCCCGGCGAGGACCGGGTAAAACAATCCGCGGAGGGAATTGACGGTTTCTTCGTTTTCACCAGTGGCCAGCCCGGCGACCAGCGCGGGCAGGCGTTCTTCCAGGCCCGGAAGCGAGGTTGAAAGGAATGTCGCGGTGGTCCGGCAGGCGAGTTTCGATCCTTCGCGGGAAAAGGCGCAGGAACCGGCTCCGTCGGAGACGACCGCGCCGATCCAGCCGTCCTCGGTTTGAATGGTGGAAAAATCGTCCTCGCGAAAACTTCCCGCGTGCGCGTGCGAGCGTCCGCGACGACTGGCGGAAATGACCGCAAATTCTTCATTTGTAATGAATTGCGTGTCGGTATGCGCCTTCTGGTAAGGCGCTTTCGGGTCGGGTTCGAGTTCTTTCCAGAGCGAACGCGGGTCGGGATTGATCGTCAGCAGCAGTTCGCGCCGTCGGACGACCTTCCCGCCGGATTCCAGATCGAGAAAGAAGAAATGTTCGCCGTCGGCGGTCGGCGTGCCTGCAATGACGAGCGCGTCGGGGTTTTCGGCATCCACCCGCGCGGAAAGCCCCAGACTGGTCAGCCAGTCATGAAAGGAAGCTTCCTCGTGAAACGGCGCGCCCCGGTATTCCGACAGATCGACGGTCGTTTCGAACGGCTTTCCGACCGTGGCATTCGCCAGCCGAACGGTTTCGGTCGGCGTCGGCAACGGCGTGGGAGAATCGGAGGCGGGTCCGTGGATGGAGTCACTCATATGAAGAAGTCTTGAGAGTCTCGGGAGTCAAAGAAATCAGAATGAACTTCGCAAAATCCTGAAAAAGATGAAGGGCCTCAAGACTCTCCAGACCCCCGAGACTCCCAGGACTCCCAAGACCCCCGAGACTCCCAAGACTCCCAAGACACTCAAGACTCCCAAGACACTC
>JAAFHI010000089.1 GCA_013298335.1 Actinomycetota bacterium | reverse complement strand
TCCGATCTCGGCTGACGCTGCTTTTGTAAATGTTGAACGAACCGCACTGTTCGCTGAGGTAGTAAAATTCTGCGTCATTCGAACCGAAGACGGGATTGCGATCCTCGCCCTTGAACGACGTCAGCCGCGTGTATTTCTTGGTCGGCGGTTCGTACATCCAGATGTCGCGCGTGACCGATGACGTGTGGTGCTTGCGCCAGTCGTTCTCATAGCCCTTGTAATCGTGAAAGATGATCTTGTCCCCGGCGGCATTGACCGTTGCGTTCAACGCGGGCGAAGGCATGACCTGGGAAACAAGACCGCCCGACACTGGCACCGAGTAAAGCTCGGTCATCCCGCCACTTGGAAACTGGACGTTCGACGCCTGATCCTGACGCGCGGCGGAAAAGAGCACGGCCTTGTCGTCAGCCGTAAAGCCGCTTGGAATCTCTCCGGCGGAATGGAACGTCAGCCGTTTGGCCTCGCCGCCCGTGGCGGGCATCACGAACACGTCAAAATTGCCGTACCGATCCGACGCGAAGGCGATACTTTTCCCGTCGTGGCTCCAGACGGGCGAAAATTCGTAGGATTCGCTCAGCGTCAACGGGGTCGCGTTTCCGCCGGAAGTCGGGACGGACCAGATGTCTCCCTTGTATTCAAAGAGCAGCGTCTGTCCGTCGGGCGAAATCGCCGGATACCGGAGCCAGAGCGGGTTGTCCTGCCCGAAGGCAAGGGAGGAGAAGAAAAGGCAAAACAACAGGCAGAATATGGGCTTCATGTTGATTCTTCGCAGGGTGAATGGATTTGGGTAGGGCGCGTTGGTCACGGAACGCGTTACCGGATGGTAAACGGGTGTACGACGTTCTTCCAGATGGAGTTGTATAAAAAAAGGACCGCCTCACGCGGTATCGGGCTCACGTCGTTCCGGGGTTTGTTTACGGGAAGAGGCCACTCCACTTGGAAAATTTTTTGACCTGGAGCACCCTCGTAACTATCTTTGGTTTGGCCGGATGCCGGCTTGATGCCCTGGGGCAAAATTGAACTGTTTGGATTTTTTGAAACAAAACGCATGACGAAACTTCTCCGACTCGCGCTTCTCTGTTCCATCGCCGCACTCTGCGGACAGGTCGCCATTGTCAACGCGCAGGACAAAAGCAAAGACAAAGTTGCTTCATTCAAGGGCAAATTGTTTCGATCGGACACGAAACAACCGATCACAAACGCTCGGGTGATTTTGCTTGATGAAAAAAAGTCCGACCGGCAGGACAATTCGCAGGACGTGAAATCGGACGCGGACGGCAATTTTTCCTTTGACAGGGTTGCAGCCGGAAAATACACGCTTTCAATTCGGGTTGCCTACGACAAGGAAGAAGACGTCCCGTGTCAGCTTTTACTTGGCAAACTCAAGGGCGAAAAAGATTCTTCGCTCCTCGTCATCACCGAAGGCGGCAAGAAGATTTACCAGATTTTCATCAAGGGCTTCACGGTGAAAGCCAACCAGAACATCACCAAAGAGTACGATCTGGTTTGCGTCAGCGCGTTTGGAAACTAACCGGAATTCGTAAACCGGAGCGGGGCTCAAACACGTCAGGGAATCAACGCCGTAACCCGTATTCACGGCGTGCGGCTCGGTGAATTTCGCTTCGAGTTGAAAAAAGCCATGGGAAAACGCTTCATCAAATACGCAGCAATCGGCTTCGGGGCTGTTGTCGTCCTCTTTGTTGCGCTTGTGGCATTCGATTTCTTCTTTCCGCCAACGGTTGAGGCCTCGGTCAGCCTTCCCGGGACGGCCTCCAAAGTTGTTGTGCGGCTTGAACCAATGCACCTCTCTTTACGCGAGTATCGGCGCTCATTGGTTCTCCGCAAGAGTGGCGCTCCCGACCGGCGTGTCGAAATGTCTGACGACACTGGCGGCTACTCCCGTTCACAGTTGTACCAACTGCCGGATGGCCGTTTCCTCGTTCGCGGCTTCTTCGTGGCAGTCGTCATTGATCCCGAAACTCATATCCTGATGGCTGGATCCAGCAGTATTCAAGGCACTTACCTCGGCGCATTCGATGACACAGCCAGTGGTGAATGGAAATTTATTCCGGCGGACCAAAGCCCCGAAAAGCCGCTGGTCGCCGGTGGGAATCGGTGACCAGCGACGGTATGCAGCGAAAGGCGGACTGACTTCCATGCGTATGGTTTTGATAATCGCAGCCCTGTTTTCAATCACGGTTGGGGCGTGCTCGAAAAGCGCTTTCCCCCTCACTGTCCCCGTGGGAGAGGGGGCTTCACCGGCTTCCAAAACAAAAATCGGGTGCATCATCCGCGGAGAGCCCACCTGTAAGGTCGGAGAGTCTCCGAAAATTACCGTCGAACTGACAAACCAGGGCAGCACCGCGATTTACCTTGTCGGCAGCCTCGACGCCTCGGATTCCAAATGGCGTTATCCGTATTGTTACTTCGACGTGATCGGTCCGAACGGGGCGTCGGCGGTCAAGGGGACGATGCGTTGTGGAAACATGAACACGCTTCGTGCAAAGGACTTCATGAAAGTGCCGGCGGGTGGAACATTCAATCCCTATCAGCACGTCGATCAGTCCGGATTCTTTTCAGCCCATCAACTGTACCCGGAAAATTTCAGGCAACCGGGGGAATACCGATTTCGATTCGTCTATTCCACTGCCAACAATGACATTGGCGCCTGGGGTGGTGACGGCGGAGCGAGCGTCGCAAAGGATGCCGAGATCATGCGCATGTTCCGCCTTGTGCCGAAGGTCGAAGTGCAGAGCGAGGAGTTCAAGTTGACGGTTGTCGAGTAGGAGAACCGCGGTCGCCATTTTGTTCCCACGGACGACCTTTTGCCTCAGGCTTCGTTTTCGAGCTTGATGAGGCCGCGCACGGCGGCTTCGACGATTTCCTCGGCGGGAAACTTGGGGGAATCGTAAATCAGCGCGCCTTCGACCACCGCCATGATGGCGACGCCGAGCAGTTCGCGTTCCTTTTGCGAATTGGAGGCCCTTTTCAGGGCATCGGCGAGCAGCAGCCGCATCCGCCGGTGGTAGGACCGCCGGAATTCCAGAATCACTTCCGAATGACTGCCGCGCCAGCGGAGTTCGTCCACCAGCGACTTGATCTCGCGCAGGCGGGCGAGCAGGCGGCGCAGCGTCTCGTGCAGACCGGTGCCGAGCGAATCGTCGCCTGCGAGGGTCTCGATCATCGCGCCGTGACACCGTTCGAGCACGGCGACGAGCACATGGTCTTTCGACGGGAAATACCAGTAGATGGCGTTCGGCGCGATGCCCACGGCGCGGGCGAGCGCGGTCATCGTGGTGGCCTGATAGCCGCCTTCGCGGAACAGTTTTTCGGCGCAGTCGATGATTTCGGTCCGTTTCTGACCGGAGTCGATCTCTCTTCGGTTTTTCGGCATGGTTCTGACTGTACTTCTTGACCACCATTCAAGAAAGGGCTATTTTCGCCTTGAACGGTGTTCAAGGCGAAAATTCTCAGTAATTTCCCGAAACCAAGGAGTCGTACAATGCCTCTTGTTGAAATTCGCGTTCCCCAGGGATCGCTGTCGCAAGCCAAGAAGGAATTGATGATCCGGAAAGTCACCGACGCCATCGTCGAAGCCGAAGGCTACCCGGAAGCCCGTGCCGCAACCTGGATCATCATTGACGAGGTCGCCGAAGGAAGCTGGGGCGTCGCCGGACAGGCCCTCAAACTCGAAGAAATCGTCCGCGCGCTTGGCATCAAGCAGCGCACCGCCGGAGCGGAGTAGAGGGGATGGGGGATGGTGGCGTTTTTGTAGGAATTCATCCGAGTTCAAACTCAAATCCCACCATTCCCCATTCCCCATTCCCCATTCCCCGCTCCCCGCTCAAGGAACTTTTCGCCTTCACCCATCGTACGCGCGCGCGATCCTTAATATATATGCGCTGAAGTTGTTTCATGGACGGTTCGGAGATCGCGTCCGCCCGGCCTTTTGCCCCGAATCCGCGAGACTCCGATGAATCCTCCCGTCATCGACGCCTGGGCGCAGCCCTCCATCGGGAGCGACCCGTTTCTCCTTCCGAAAATCAAGCGCCTGTTCGAGCAGTCCGGCACGGCCCACCTCCTCGGTCGCCAGATTTCACCCGCCGAAACCGTCTCCCTGATGGATGAAGCGGGCATTTCGAAAGTCATGCTCTGCGCGTGGCACCGTCCGGGCGCGTGGATTTTCAGCAACGATCAGGTCGCCGAGTTTGTCACCGCCTATCCTGACCGGTTCGTCGGCGTGGCGGCGGTCGATCTCGAAAATCCAGTCGCCGCCGTCCGCGAACTGGCCCGAGCCGTGAAAGATTTGGGATTTAAGGCGTTGCGGGTCCTGCCGTGGCTCTGGAACCGCCCGCCGAACGACAAGTACTACTTTCCGCTCTACGTAAAGTGCATCGAACTCGACATTCCGTTCTGCACTCAGGCCGGACACACCGGGCCGCTGATGCCGTCCGAACCGGGCCGTCCGATTCCGTACCTCGATGAAGTCGCGCTCGTTTTTCCCGAACTCCGCATCGTCGCCGGTCACATCGGCTACCCGTGGACGGACGAAATGATCGGGCTGGCGTGGAAGCACGAAAACGTTTTTATCGATACATCGGCCTATCTGCCGCGTTACTACCCTTCGCAACTTGTTCATTTCATAAAGACTTATGGTCAGGACAAGGTGCTGTTCGGGACGAATTTCCCGCAACTTCCGTTCAAGAAAGCCGTCGATCAGGCGCTTGCGCTCGGTCTCGGCGAGGATGTTCAGGCGAAGTTTCTTTTTGAAAATGCGAAACGCGTTTTTAACCTCTGAAGAAATCCGTGTAATCCGTGTAATCCGTGGCTAAAAATTGTTGAGCCACGGATTACACGGATTACACGGATGAGGAAACAACCCATGCCTCCGCAGATTGAAATTCCACTCGGCACGACCGCCACCCATACGCAGGTTGTCGCCCACGAACACACAGTTCAGCACCATTATTCGGAAATGCCGCCGGTTTTCGGCACGCCGTACCTCATTCTGGCGATGGAAGTGGCCGCGACGGTCGCCGTTCAACCCTTTCTTCCTACTGGCTGGGTCTCGGTCGGGACGCTGGTGGATATCGTCCATCTGGCGGCGACGCCGGTCGGGGCGACCGTCACCGCGACGGCGAAGCTGATTGAAGTTGACGGATATTCCTTCACGTTCGAAGTCGAAGCCCACGACGGCGTCGAACTCATCGGCAAGGGCCGTCACGGTCGCGCAGGCATCGACATGGCGCGCTTTATGAAACGGATCGCGGCGAAAGCCGGACAAACCGGAGGTTGAATATGGGAAACACGATGCGGCATCTGGTTTTTGTCGAAAAGGGGCGTCTCGAATGGCGCGAGGCCCCGACGCCGACTCTTCAGGGCGATGACGAAGCCATCGTCCGGCCACTGGCGGCGGCGCGATGCGATCTCGACACGGCGATTCTGTTCGGGCGTGCGCCGATTCCGGGGCCGTTCGCCATCGGACACGAATTCGTCGGCGAAATTCTGGAAGTCGGCAACGCCGTGCGCGGATTTCGTCCGGGAGACCGCGTGGTCGTGCCGTTTCAGATTTCCTGCGGCGAATGCGGCTACTGCAAACGGGGTTTCACCGGAAATTGCGAAAACGTGCCGCCCGGCGCGATGTACGGTCTGGGCGCAAGTCGCGGCGACTGGGGCGGAGCGATGGCCGATGCCGTCCGCGTACCTTTCGCGTCGAACATGCTCGTCCGGATTCCCGACGGCATCTCGCTCGACGCCATCGCGAGCGTGAGCGACAACGTGGTGGACGGCTGGCGCACGGTCGCGCCCCACCTGCACGACCTTCCGGGTGCGGATGTACTGGTCGTGGCGGGCGGCGCGTGGAGCGTCGGGTTGTACGCCGTGGCCGTCGCCCTCGCGTCCGGCGCGTCGAAAGTAGATTACCTCGATACCGACCGCGCCCGCCTCGATCTGGCTGAAAAACTTGGCGCGCGCGCCATCGACGGCCCGCCGCCCAAGCGGGTCGGTCGGTACGCCGTGACGGTGGACGCCAGTTCCGAGCCGACGGGCCTGGCCTGCGCGCTCTGTTCGACGAAACCGGAGGGCATCTGCACGAGCGTCGGGATTTACTTCTCGGAAACGACGCCGGTGCCGCTCAATGAAATGTTCTATTCGGGGATCACATTCAAAACCGGACGGGCGCATTCGCGGGCGGGCATCGAACCGGTTCTCAAGCTGATTTCGAGTGGGAAACTTCGCCCTGAACTGATTACCACCCGACTCGCCGCGTGGGACGACGCGCCGGAAGCCATGTTCGATGTTTCGCCCAAGGTCATCGTGACCCGGACGGCGTGAGGAATCGAAATGTCACGGGAACTGGTTCAATTTGAAGTACTTGATGGGATTGCGGTCGTCACCGTCAATCGCCCGGACGTCCGCAATGCCTTCGACGACGACACCGCGCGGGCGGTGGTCGAGGCGTTCGAGCGGTTCGACGCGGACGATTCGCTCCCGGTCGCGGTGCTGACGGGCGCGGGCGGGAATTTCTGCGCCGGGGCCGATTTGAAGGCCGTTGCCGCGGGCGAACGCCGCGCCATTCAGGAAGACGGCATTGCGCCGATGGGGCCGACGCGGATGTTTCTCTCGAAACCGGTCATCGCGGCGGTCGAGGGCTACGCCGTGGCGGGTGGCCTCGAACTCGCGCTCTGGTGCGACCTGCGGGTGGCCGCGCGCGACGCGGTCTTTGGCGTCTTCTGTCGTCGGTTCGGCGTGCCGCTGATCGACCTCGGCACGATTCGTCTGCCGCGCCTCATCGGACACAGCCGCGCCATGGACATGATTCTCACCGGGCGTCCCGTGAGCGGGGAAGAGGCGCTGGCCTTCGGGCTGGCGAACCGCGTGGTCGAGCCGGGCGCGGCGCTCGCGTCCGCCATCGAACTCGCCCGCGATCTGGCTGTCTTTCCGCAGGGCTGTCTGCGGGCGGACCGCCGTTCGGCCCATGAACAATGGGACCTCGACCGGGACGCCGCCTGGCGCAACGAATTCCGGCTCGGAATGCAGGTCATTTCCTCCGGGGAAACCCGTTCCGGCGCGACGCGATTCGCCGGAGGCGAGGGGCGGCACGGGAGTAATTGAGAATTGAGAATTGAGAATTGAGAGTTGAGAGTTGAGAGTTGAGAGTTGAGAATTTTTTTCTCCACTCTCCACTCTCCACTCTCCACTCTCCACTCTCCACTCTCCACTGACTACTGACTACTGACTACTGGCTGCTGACCACTGGCTGCTGGCCGCTGTTTGAGAAAACGCCGCCGCGCGGGTACTATGCCCGGTGATACGGAATCACCCGTTTCCCACTTCCCGCATTTCTCCAATCCGATGTTTCTTCGACGTTTTCTCCTCGTCATGCTCCTCGGTGCGTTGTGTGCGCCGGTCACGTTCGGTCAGCAGCGTCGTCCGCGGATCAATACCGTTCTCGCCGGACGCCTCGCCGTGTCGCCGGTCGTGCTGCCCCGAACCTGGGAATATCTGACCGCCGATGTCGTCCGGTGGAAGCCGGTGGCCTCAACGACCGCCGTGTTTTACGCCCTGTCGGACGGTCGCGTCGTGGCGCTCTCGCTGACGGACGGCAAACTTTTATGGGAAACCGCCGCCGGACTGGCCACTTCGGCGCCGCCGACGCTGGTCGGTGACGAACTGATTGTCGGGGCCGCCGGTGAACTGGACAGCGTTCAGTTCGGGGTTGTTCGGGTCCTTGATGCGGCGACCGGTGTCGTTCGCCGTCAGGTCCGGTTGCCGCAACCGCCGACGTCCGAACTGGTGCCGGTCAACGGCATGTTTCTGGCGCGACTTGGCGACCGGACCCTCGCGATGCTCGACGGGAAGACTTTCGAACCGAAATGGAAGGCGGACGGGCCGTTCAGCGGCCTGCCCTGCGTCGAAGGCGAACAGGTTTTCGCCGGAACGTCCGAGGGGATGTTCTTCGCGTTCAGTGTGGCGGACGGGAAAAAGCTTTGGGAGCGGCGGCTCGAAGGCACGGTCGGAACGCCTGGCTGCGATGCGAAACGGGTCTACGTCGGAACGTCGCTCGGCATGTTTCATACGCTTGACCGGACGACGGGGAAGGTCATCTGGGAACGCCCGACCGGGGCCGCGATTCAGGCCGCGCCGATTGTCGTGGGCAACCGGCTGCTGGTCGCGTCGTTCGACAATTTCCTCTACGGCTATGACCCGGCGCACGGGGAAATGCTGTGGCGGCAGTTGATGGCGGGCCGGCTGACGTTTGAACCGCTGCTTCTGAACCCCGGAACGGTCGCCGTGGCGGCGTTCGATTCCGATGAAATCACGCTCGTGCAGGTCGCGGACGGGCGCGTGACGGCCCGGTGGGTCGTTTCCGACGAGCGCATTTTCGCCGGCCTCGTCGCCCGCAACGGACTGGTGGTCATTCCCGTCGAACGCGGGGCGACCGCCGTCAGGTTTTAATCCCGTTTAGAGTTTCCCGCTTCAGCGGGGAAAGTGAAAATCCCCGCTGAAGCGGGTGACTCTGAACCCCTTTTCGCTTCTTCTTTCGAATTGTGGCAAACCGACTGCTCTGGAAAATTCTTCCGCTTCTGTTCCTTCTCTACGGCGGCTTCCGCCTCTGGGAATGGGCGACCCATCCGCCCCTGACCTTTTCCTGGAATCTGGCGGTCGGCCTGCTCCTCGTGCCCTACGGCCTGTTTCGCGTCTGGCAGCTTTTTTTGAACAAGCCCCGTCCATCCGATGATGAAGGGTGATCTTCGATCGGTTCGAATGAGTGGTTCTTATGCCTTCCCCCCTTCATAAGAATCCGCCTGTCGAAAAGGGCGACCCGCGCGGGATGCGTCTCACGCTGGTCCTCGCCTTCCTGT
>JAAFHI010000239.1 GCA_013298335.1 Actinomycetota bacterium | reverse complement strand
CACCGTGAAGGTCCCGTCATTGCCGCGAACCTTGCCCGACTGCGCGAGGAACTTCTCGATACCCCGTTCAAACATCGGGAGTTCGCGTTCCATCGCGTCGGCGTAGGCCCCGCCCTTGACCGTCGTCTTCAGTTTCGCTGTGCCGGGCTTGATAACCGTGGTCGTCCAGTCGGCGCGCATTTCACCATTTGCCGGAACGGTGAATGTCTGCGGACCACCCGCGATGGTCAACCCGGTGGCTTCAAGCGCAACCGTCGCCGAGACCGGCTGGGCGTTGTTGTTGTTGACGACGGCAGAAATCGTCACCGTGTCGCCGGTCACGAGGAAACGCGGCGTTTGCAGGCGAACGAGCAGCGGCTGGTTGGTCCGCGCGGTCGCCTCGCCCATGCCGAACTGGCTCGCGGGCGTGCCCGCGCGGGCCACCGCTTTCCAGCTCGTCAGCGAATCGGGGTAGGTGAACTTCACCGTCGCCTGACCGTTGGCATCGGTCACGACATCGGGTTTCCAGAAAGCCGTCGCGCGGAAATCGGTTCGCACAGTGACGTTGTTGGGTTGTTCGCCGCCCGCCGACGTTCCATCGCGTTCTTCCTTCAGACCATCTTTCTTTTGTTTTCTTTCGGCGCGGCCGTTATCGGCGCGCGCGGATTTCTCCATCGACGCACCCGCCATGATCGGGGCTGCCGCGGGCGGAGGCGCGGGTTTGGCGGCATCCATCGCGACGACTTCGCTCGACACGTTTCTGGTACGATTCCCACTCGCCCCGCTCAGGTCATCGATCTGACCGTAAAACTGGGCATTCCCCGGCTGGTTGCTTGCCTGCCCGACCTTCGGCTCCGGCTGGGGAACGACTTTCAGGTACTGCTTCTGATTGAACGAAGATTGCGTCTGGATGCGCTGGTTGCGTTTGTCTCCATAGAAGAACTTGCGCGGATCGCCCGCGAAATCCTGCTGGATGTAGCTGACAGCCTCATCCGACACGGCCACGGCGACTTCAGCCGAAACCGGCTTGCCGTCGGCGTCCTTCGTGATCACGGTCAGCGTGCCCGACTCGCGCGGCTGGTACTGGGCCTTGTCGGATTTCACTTCAACCGTCAGGAACTTCGCGGTCGGCGGCACCACGATCGGCTTGACCTGCTGCGACAACTGCGCCCCGAATACCGAGTCGGCGTGGAGGAAAATGTTCGGCACGTCCTGTTCGCCGATGGGCACTTCCACGAGCTTGGTCGTCCCGGTCATGCGAATCACGCGAAACTCGTCCAGGCCGCCGCGTTCGATGGTGAACAGCACCGTCCGCCCGCTCGTCGGCGCGGCCAGTAGAACCGGCGCGGTCTGACCGACCTTGAACGTATCGCTGTCGGCGATGATTTCAAGATTGCCCGTGTTGTAGCCGAGATCGTTGGCCGTGGTCGTCGAGACCCACACCGTCGCCTCGGCGGTAATCGGATTGCGGCCCTTTTCGGGCGTGGTCCAGCCGATGCGGTAGTAGCCCTCGCGCGGCGCGACGAATTCCAGCCGTCCCTTGCCCTTCGCGTCGGTCTTCACGGTCTGCTTGAGAATTTCCTCGCGTTCATAGCCGCGGAACTTCAGACGATAGGGTTTGCCGTCGTTGCGCTTGCGGATGTCTGCGACCGTGACGACCTTGTCGTTTTCGTCCAGGTAAAGCTCTTTCCACATTTCGCGCGTGACCACGACCTGACCTTCGGCTTCGACCGGGTTGTCGTTGGCGTCGAGCGCAGTGAAATCAATGGCGACCTTTTCGGAAGGCCGATGAACATAGTGTTCGGGCCGCGCGTTGACCGCGAACCGCTGCCGGGTCACGCGCACCGATTCATTCGCCACCACTTCGCGGCGCGATGAATCAGTCACCCGCGCCTCGATGCGGTATTCGAGGTCCTGCTGGTTGAAGCGCGGCGTGTCGAGGATGAGCGTGGCCTTGCCTTCGGCGTTGAGTTTCAACGTCTCGCGTTTGACCTGCTGGCCGTTGTTGTAGCCGTAGTTGCGATAGGGCGACTCGTCGTCATAGAGAAACGGAAAGTCGCGATAGATCGGGAAATAGCGATAGAACGGGTTCTGGTAGACGATGACTTCCGCCGTGCCGTTCGCCACCGCGCCACCGAAGTAGTACTCGGCGGAAATCTCGACTTCGACCTTGTCGCCGAGCCGGAACGCCTTGCGCTTGCCGTTTTCTTCTGGTGTCTTCACCGATACCCGGAACTCGGGCAGTTTGTATTCTTCGAGCCGGAACAGCACCGCCGATCCGACTTCGTCGAAATTGTCGTCGGCCTTCTTCACGCCGAATTCGATGCGGTATTCCCCGAGCGGCATCTGCGCCGTGACCTCGGTCGCGCCCCATCCCGCGCCGAACTGGTTGAGCCTGAGTTTTCCTTCCGAAATCTTTTCGCCGCGCGGATTCATGATGACGTAGTCCAGCGGACGGTCCGCGGGCGTCGTGTAGCCTTTGTCCTTGAGGATTCGCGCAAACATCTTCCACTGCACCGTATCGCCGGGACGATACGCCGGGCGGTCGGTGAAGGCGTAGATGCGCCAGCCCTCGGCGCGGTCGTCGGAGCCGCCGCCGTATCCGACCGAATATGCCTGTCGGTCACCCGAAGCTGAAAAAACCATGAACGAATCGCCGGTCGTGCCCTTGTCGATGACCGCAATGCCGTCGGTATTGGTCAGCGCCGAGTAATCGCGCCAGTGGTACTTGCCGTTGTCGTAGTACCGCTGCCACACCCGCACGCTCGATTCAGGTACCGGTGAACCGTCGAGCGCGTTGCAGGTGAATACAACCAGTTTCGAACCGGCGGTCTTCGTCACGATGGCCGTGTCGGTCACGAGAATCAGTTCCCGCGCCTGCTTCCCCCCCGAGCGCGCGACCACGACATACGCGCCGATGTCGAGCTTCGCGTCGAGTTTCACCACTTCCGCATGGGGCCGGTAATCGCCCTTTTCCTGACCGTCGCGCGACAGCGTCCTGAACGGTTGCCGACCGTCGAGCGCGAGCCGCTGCAACCACTGGCCACCGTCATTTTCATCCGCGAGACGTGAATCAGCCGGCAGGTTCACCTTGTAAATCGTGTAGTCGATTTTCTTCAGATTGCGCCAGTTGGCGTAGAACTGAATGTCGGAGCCGGGCAGGAAGACGTTCGAAACACCGACCGACAACTGCGGTCCGGTGATGGTTTCGATCTGTTGCTTTGCGTTGTCGACGTAGCGCGACTCGCCCTTCTGGAACTCCGTCGTCAGGCGGCGGAAGAGTTCGAGCGCCTTCGGGAAGTTGGCTTCCTGACGGAACGAGCCGTTGTCATTGGCGATGATGTCGCCGG
Organism: Actinomycetota bacterium; assembly: GCA_013298335.1. Lineage (GTDB taxonomy): Bacteria > Acidobacteriota > Blastocatellia > Chloracidobacteriales > Chloracidobacteriaceae > JAAFHI01. The sequence goes on along the minus strand of JAAFHI010000239.1, from coordinate 2,702 downwards.
TCGAGGCCATCCATTCGCCGTAGTGATAAAGCGTGTCGTCATACCATTCGGACTTCTTGCCGTACTTCAGCGCCGCCTCGAATTCCTCGGCCACGCGCATGCGCGACTCGTAGTCGCCGCCCCGATAGCGCAGCGTCATTCCCACCAGATAATGAAGCTGGGAGCGGTCTTCCTCGCGTTTTGCAATCTTGAGGGCGTTGTCGAGAATCTCGACCGGGATGTTCTGCGCGTAGTAGCCGTAAAAATAGTACGTCTCGCTGGCATTCGTGGCCGCGGCCTTGAAGACGATCCGGATATAGCGGTCGCGCGCCGCGTCGAGATTCCGGCTGTTGGCCCACCAGTCGAGAGCGAGCGTGTAGTTCTGCCAGCCCTGATACCAGTTGCGCGAATACTGGCGCGTCCACCAGAAGTCGCCGAGCGATTCCTGCACTTCCGCCCACACCAGGTCGCGGTCGGCTTCCCGCTTGATGTCGCGCACGAGCACGTCGAGTTCCTGTCGCACCGTTTCAAACTGCGCCTGATCCGACTGGTTGGTCGCGTTGAGCGAGCGCCAGCGGGTGTCGGCGAGCCGGAACTTCACCCAGCGGACTTCCGCCGGGGGCAGCTTCGCGAGATCGACTTTTTCGTAGGTTTCATGCGCTTTTTCATAGGATCCTTCGGCGAAAAAGCGTTCGGCGGCGGTTTTGAGCGAAGCGTAGTCGTCGGTCTGGGCGTTCATCGGGATGACTCCGAAAAAGAACGAAAAGAGCGCGAGGCACAGGACGCGAATCATCACGGCGGTTTCCTCTGAATGTTCGCCGCATGGGCGCGGGCGGAGATGGGTGGGAAAGAAAAATACGACTCGACGGCATCGGGTACGGTACACAAGACAAGACGCCGTCGAGGCGCTGGTCACGGAGTCGAATGACGTGGCGGGTGGAGGATGGTTCCCGAAAAAAATCAGGCGTTCAGACGGAAGGTCCCGTCGGCGCTTGCCTTGAGCGACATCGGATGGGCCGGAAGCAGCAAACTGAAGCAGGTGCCGCCGCCGACTTCGCTCGAAACGGTGATCTGGCCGCCGTGGGCCTCGGTGATGCGCTTGGCGATGGCGAGCCCGAGCCCGACGCCGAGGTGCTTGCTTTTCGACGCGCTCACCTGACGGTAGGGGTCGAAAATATGGGGCAGTTCCTCGGGCGGAATCCCCTCGCCGGTGTCGGCGATGCAGATGCGGATTTTGGTCCGCTCGTATTCGTTGCTGGCGGCTTCGTCAATCTCGGCGCGGCAACTGATGGTGATCTCGCCACCCTTGGGCGTGAACTTGATCGCGTTCGAGGTGAGGTTCGCGAACACACGACTGAGCTTGTTCCAGTCGCCGAGAATGAACGGCACGTCGCTGTCGGTCTCGACCCGGACGGTGATGTTTTTCGAACGCGCCGAGGCCCGCACCTCCGCCCCGAACGCTTCAATCGAGCGTCCGATGTTGACCGGCGCGTGATCGAGCGTGATTTCCTGCGTCTCCGAGCGCGACACTTCGAGCATTTCATTGATGAGCGTCAGCATGGTCTCGGTGCTCTGACTGGCGGCGACCACCAGTTGCGCATACTGCCCGCTGCCCACGCTCGGTTCGTCGGCCAGAATTTCGAGCGTCGCCTTGACCACGCTGAGCGGCGACTTGAGGTCATGCACGAGCATGGCCGTGAAGGCGGCCTTCACCTTGTCGAGGTCCTTGAGCTTGTCGTTGGCGGAATGGAGTTCGGCGTTGCGGGCGTCGAGTTGCGCCTGCGTACGAATCAGCCGGTTCTGGATGGCATCGCCGGAAGCCGTGATCTTGACGGCCTGCTTGAGCAGGCGTTCATATTTGCGGACGAGTTGGCGGTAGTTGTGCCGAACCTGATCGGGCGTCAGCGCGTCGTCTTCAGCACTCTCCTGGGCGGCGCGCAGGCTGTCGCGCTCTTCCGCGAAGAGTTCGAGGGCGTTGGCGTGGCTGGATTCTCTCGACATAGGTAAAACCTCCGCGCGAGGGGCGACTCCGGGGCTCACTGACCTTTGGCGATGCGCGCGGTCATCACGAAAAAGGAATGCTGGTCGTCGATGTTCTGGATGCCATATTCGAGCGGATAATCCGACTTGCGCGCGATGTCGAGCAGGCCGAGACCCGCGCCCTTGCTGCCTTCGAGGGTGTGCGACTTGATGCGCTCGTCGTAGTACTGCTTGAGCTGGACCTCGTCCGAGCCATGAATCCGCTCGCACTGGGACCGCAGATGCTCGACCTGTTCATTGGTGATCATGTTGCCCGCCGACACGGAGTAGTCGGTTTCGGTTTCGGAAACCACGACCACCCCGACGCCCGCCGCCCGCCCGTCTCCGACCGCGATGGTCTCGGTCTCGGCGGAATAGTGCAGGATGTTCTGGGTCATCTCGACGAAGATGGCGAAAACCTTCTTCACCTTCCGGTCGAAGGCGGATTTGTTTTTCAGCAGCGTGCCGAGTTCGACGAGCACGTCCTGCGAAATCGCACCCTTGAAGGCAAGCCAGATCTTGCGCTTGCTCATGCTCTGATACAGTTGGAACACATCCTCTGCCATCATTTCGCCTCCAGTGAGAACGGGAACAGACTTCGCGCGCCGGAGTGCGGCTACGCGATTTCCAGCATGTGCAAAACCCGATTTCGCCCTTCTTCCTTCGCCCGGTAGAGCGCCCGGTCCGCCATCGCAACCATCTTC
>JAAFHI010000348.1 GCA_013298335.1 Actinomycetota bacterium | reverse complement strand
CCCTCCGCCCTCATCCCTTCCTTTCCGGTCGGCCAAATTCTTTTGGTTCATGCGTTTTCGTGATGTAGCCTGAATTAAGCGTAGAAGTGTATCTATTCTTACAGTCCCTATATTTTTTGGCGGTGAAAGCGTGACGCATGAGTGGTTCAATAGAAATTCTCATTGCCCTCTTCGGAACGATTGCCGGCATGCTCGCAGCGTTTGCTCTTGGAACCTGGTCGGCGAGAGGCAGTCGCCACGAGGCACACTCGGCACAGACATCGGGAACGACTCCTGAATCCGAGCAACCTTTTCAACAATCTCAAAGCTTTCAACCACCGCGCGTCAGTGTCGCGTCCGAACCGGCGGCGGCCATGTCCGGAAATGTACCGGTGACGCAACTGATTCAAGGTCTTCGACTTCCGGCAAATCTCGATGACTTCGGAACCCTCGCTGCCTGGTATCAGAATTTACGGGATACCACGCCTCTGGCCGCGTCACTCAGCCCGAGCATCGACCAGGTGCTGACTGAAGCGCTCGACGCGATACGCGACCTCATCAATATTCCGAATCTCGACGATCGGTACGAACTCTTCGCGGCGGCGCTTTTGCCGGTGTATGAAGCCTGTGCCGCCTATGGGATCGGGCACGGACAGTCGGTGGCGGTCAAAGTCCACACCCGGATCAAACAACGCGCGACCGAGCCGGTTCCGCCTTCCTATAACGAGACTGACCGCTCGACCCTGCCGGTGGACCGCGCCGAACTGCTGCGCCGGGTTCAACAGGCGGCGCAGGATACCCTGCTGTCGGAAACCGCGCCGGTCGCCCCTTCCGAGCCCGGCAAGGCAACCGCCCGGCTGATGCAGGAAAATGCCCGCGCGATGAATTCCTCGCAGTTGTCCAGGCGGCTGACTGAAATCCTGAAGGAGCCGGGGAATGCCTCCCTGCCGGAGTCTTTGCCGCAACCGGAAAACCGCCCCCTTCATCTCATTCGTGAAACACGCGACGCCAAGGAAATCAAATCCCGGTTGAAACGACCGACGGCGGAGTCGCCCGAGGAAGAAGCCATGCGCCGGGCCGCCCACACCGTCGGACGGGCCCGCGAGTGGTACGGGCGTCCCGACATCACCTTCGAACAGGTTCAAACCGCCTGCCGCGAGTTCGGCATGGAATTCGACGGGGCGTTTATCAGCGAGGAACTCAAAAGACCGCTTCCCGACGAAGCACTGGTCTGAACCGTCACCATTCGGGAATGAAAAGAAAGCGGGTCCGCATCGGACCCGCTTTCTTTTCGGCAGCCTCGTTTGTGAAGCACTTTCCGGATGGGTAGATTCCGGCGACTTCTGAATCCGTCGGAATTTCTTGCCGGAGTTTTGTCCAGATGCGTTTTCCAATACCGTTCCGCGCGGTCGCCGTTGCGTTCTTCTCCCTCTTCCTTTTCAGTTTTTCGGGCACCGCCCAAAACAAGGCCCCCAAACCGGCGAAGCCGCTCAAATCATTGTCGGCCAACGACATCCTGAAGAAGTACGTTCGCGCGCTCGGCGATGAAAAAGCCGTCAAGGCCGCCACCGCGACGAGTTTCTCGGGCACGGCCACCAGCGGCGACGCCACCGGACAATTTACCTTCGACATTCAGGCACCGAATCGGGCCCGGCTGGAGATCGTCTTCAGCGCCGACCGGCGGAATTTCGCCTCGAACGGGAGTTCCGCGTGGAGCGCCACGCCCCGCGAAGGCGCGGGCACCCTCGTGGACGAAGCCGCCCGGATTCAAAAGCTGATGGCGGCGCTGCTGGCCGACCGGAAATTCGATCTGAAAAAGCAGGCGGTGACCGCCCGGTCGCTGCCGATTGCCGCGGTCGAAGGCAAAACCTGCTACGTCGTGGAATTTCTCTCGCGCCAGCGGGCGTCGGCCCGAATGTACTTCGATGCCGCGAGTTTCCTGCCCGTCCGGCTCGAAGGCGGCGCGGGCGAGGGGCTCCGGCGCTTCGAATTCGACGAGTTTCGTCCGGTGGACGGCATTCGCGAACCCTCGCGTCTCCGTTTTCAGAGCGGACTCGAACCGCCGGTCGCGCTCGCCGTCGAACGGGTCAGCCACGCGCCCGGCTTTGCCGACACTCACTTCGACGTTCCGGCGGCCACCGCCACGGTGGATATTCCCGCCCTGTTCGCCCGCATCGAGGCCAACCAGAAGAAGCTCGACGAACGGGTGACCGAATATACCTTCATGCTGACGGAATCGGTCCGCAAACTGGATGGCGACGGTCGGGTCAAGGATTCGGAGATAAAGGTGTATGAGGTCTATCCGCTGACCGGCGGAACGCGGGTGCGGAAACTGGTGAGCGTCAACGGGAAGCCCCTGTCGCCGGGCGATGCCGAGAAGGAAACCCGCCGCGTCGCGAAGTTCACCGAGGAAAACGAGGAACGCCAGAAGAAGAAAAAGGAGAGCAAGGCCGAGGACGACGACAACGCCAAGCGTCGCCAGCCGAGCATCACCGAGTTTCTGCGCGCCTGCGAATTCTTCAACCCGCGGCAGGAAACCCTGCGCGGTCGCGAGGTCATCGTGTGCGACTTCCGCCCCCGGAAAAACTTCAAACCGACAACCGACAACGAGAAAATCATCGGCAAACTCGCCGGAACGGTCTGGGTTGACCGGGCGGACGAAGAAGTTTCCCGGCTCGAAGGCCGGTTCGACACGGACTACAAAGTGGGCGGCGGATTGGTCGCTTCGCTCAAGCGGGGCGCGGCATTCACCTACGAACAGACCCGCACGGCGGAGGGCGTCTGGCTGCCGCTGCGCGAGGATTTCAACGCGGGCATCAAAATCTTTCTGGTAGCCGGTTTGAATGTCAGTGTCGAAAATCAGTACAGTGAATACAAGCGATTCACAACCTCCGTCCAAGACGAAAAATGAGTGCGCGCACCCCTTCGTCCCCACGAAAGATGCCGCTATGTCGACCCTTCTCGAGCCGACGACGATGACGACCGACCTTGCCCAGTTTTTGAAAACGCAGGGCGGACCGCTTCCGACACCGGAAGTGCTCCGCCTCTTCTCCGCCATTGCCAACATCGTGGGGGAAACACATGCCCGGTTCGACGTGTACGAAGACCTGACCATCGAGCACATCATTCTCAGCAACGACGACCCGCCGCGCGTTTTCGACTGCGGCGAGCTGAAATCGCGCGCCACTCCGCCCGGAACGCCCGCGGACATCGCGGAAGAAGTCCTGGAGGACGTCTACGGTCTGGGCGTCATCCTTTTTCAGATGGCGACCGGCCAGGCACCGCCGCAACGCAAAACGACCTTCAACTTCCGCGCCGAGACCGACATTCTCGACAAGCCGCCGCTGCCCGACCCGCGGACGGTTCACCCGAATGTCACCGACCAGATTGCGATAACCGTCGCCCGCGCCACCACGAGCGATCCGCTCAAACGGGCCAAAAACGTCCGGGAACTGCTTGACGCCCTTGAATTCGAGCCGCTTTCGCCGCTCGAACGGGCCAAAACCAAATCGGAGCCGACTCCGGATGCCGCCCCGAATCCCACGGCCCCCGACGGTACGCCCACCCGCCCCGAAGCCAAGGTTTCCATCGCCAAACGCGCCCTGCCGGTGGTCTCGAACGAAACCGGTTTCATCACCAACGAACGCGAGCTGAAAGCACAGCTCCCATCCGCTCCGGCGGCGGCCCCGGAACCAGCCACGCTGGTCGAGGGACTGGCGCAGATGGTCGGCAACTTCAGCGATACCGGCGAAATGCCGACGGGCGTCGGGTTCAAGTACTTTCTGGCCGGTGTCCTCGGTCTCATTCTGCTGCTGGTCGGCCTCGCGGTGTACCGCGTGGGGGTGGAAGTCGCCGCCGGCAGCGGCAGTCCCTCGACGACCCGGACCACGCCGCCACCGGCCCCTGAATCGCGCCCGAAACTTGAACCGACCCCGGCACCCGCCGACATTTCCGCCGAATTGCCGCCGCTTGTCGCCATCACCGGCGGAACATTCAAGATGGGCAGCCTTCAGGGACAGCCCGACGAACTGCCGGTCCATGACGTGACGGTCGGAAATTTCGAAATCGGGAAGTACGAAGTCACTAACGCGCAGTACAAGGCCTTCTGCGACGCGACTAAACGAACCTACCCCGAAGAACCGAACTTTCCGAACATCCGCGATTACTTCACGAAGTATCCGAACTATCCGGTGGTCCGCGTCAGTTGGGACGACGCCAACGCCTACTGCGTCTGGCTGAGCGAGCGGACCGGCAACCTGTACCGCCTGCCGACCGAGGCGGAATGGGAATACGTCGCGCGCGACGCGCCGGCGGGCTGGGACAGCTACACCAGCGGCGGCGCGCCCCATGAAGTCGGAACGAGCCCCCCGAATCAGGCCGGTGTCTACGACCTGATGGGCAACGTCTGGGAATGGTGCGCCGACTGGTACGGTCCCTATGCCGACCAGCCGCAGACCAATCCGAAGGGCCAGCCGCGCGGTACACACAAGGTTCTGCGCGGATGCTCGTGGTACTTCAGCACGGTTCAGTGCAGCCCGTCGTCACGGTTCCGGTTCGAACCGACGCTCAACTACTGGTTCAACGGCGGATTCCGGGTCGCCCGCGCCAAAAACTGACCGCAACACAACCGGCCCGACCGTCAGGAAGGGCTTCGCACAAGCAACGACCGCGGTGGTACACTCACCCCGGTCGTTTTTCCTTTTCCCCGATTTTCGTGATTCCGGAGTGTTCAAGATGGCGGCGCCGAAAACTGAAGCCATTGGGAACAGGCAGTTTACCGTCGCGGAATACCTCGCGTTCGAACGCGTGTCCGACACGCGCCACGAGTTTCGCGATGGAGAGATTCTCGCCAGGGCGGGCGAGAGCGAAGCCCACGGGGAAATCTGCACGAATGTCTTCGGGGAACTGTATCTCCGGTTGAAGGATTCCCGCTGTCGCCTGCGAACCAAGGACACCAAGGTCAGAAGCGGGTTCGCTCCGCCGAAACGCAAAAAAGG
>JAAFHI010000354.1 GCA_013298335.1 Actinomycetota bacterium | reverse complement strand
CCGAAGGTCCCGAAGCGCTGGAGGTAGCCGTAGCCGCTTTCGCCGGGACCGGCGCCGCGGGGAGCGCCGTCCAGACCGGGGAAGGTGCGTCCGAAGAACAGGCGGATTTCGCCGGTCGAGACGTAGCCCTGGTCGGCGTCGTTGGAGATCTGGTTGTACTGGTAGCCGGCCTTGAGGTTGTGCCGTCCGAAGAAATTCGAGAGGTAGTAGCTGACGTTGGCGTCGAAGGTTTTCCGGATGGAAATGTCCTTCACGTTGGCGAAGTTGTCGGAAACGCTGGAGAAACCGGCGGCGCAGTTGGGGCCGGCGGTGATGCAGCGGAAGCGGACGACGTTGGGAATGCCGTACCCGGTGATTTTTTCATTCAGGTAGGAGCGTCCGCCGCGAACGTCGAAAATCAGGTTGGCGGTCGGCGTCCAGTTGCCGGCCACGGTGAAGGAGGTCGCGGGCTGGCGTCCGCCGAGGGTGCTCTGGGCGGCGTTGCTCGGGGCATTCGCGGCGGTGGAGGTGGCGTCGAGCAGGGTCAGCGCCGGAATCGCGCCGAGGTTGCGGATCGGGTTGTAGGTGTAGGTCCCATAGACGCGCAGGGAATTGACGACCTGGGCGTCGACACGGAAGAAGGAGTAGTCGCGGCGCTGTTCGGTTCGGTAGGCCCGGGATGTGCCGTCGGCGAATCGGTAGTTGATTTCCGTCGGAAGAAACTGGGGCGCGTGGCTGGTGAAAAACCACAGGCGGTTCTTGATGATCGGACCGCCGACGGTCAGGGCCGGGAAATAGCCGGTGCCGGTCGGACGCGGCGAGTTGATGTAGCGGAGGGTTGCCGGGTCGGCGGCCTGGACCGAGCGGGGGCCGGCCTGCGCACCCGCCGGGGTGAACTGGATTTCGAGTTCGCCGTGGTATTCGTTGCTTCCGCCCTTGGTGACCACGTTGATGACGCCGCCGAGCGCGCCGCCGTATTCGGCTTCGAAGCCGCTGGTCTTGATCTGGACTTCCTGCACGAACTGGGTCGGAATGTTGTTGTTGCCGTTGAGCGTACCGGTCCGGAAGTTGGTGACTTCCTGGCCGTCGATGATGAAGGTGTTTTCGGAGCCGCTGGCCCCGTCAACCTGGAATCCGCCCGATTTGGGTTCGGCGCGGGTAGACGGCGACACCGTCAGGACGCTCGTGAAATTCGGGGTCCGGGGGATGACCGCGATGGTCTGGGAGCCGAGGTTGGTGGCCACCTTGCTGTCGGTCGTATTGATTCCGGCGGTGTTCTCGGCGGAAACGGTCACGATTTCGGTCGCGCCGCCGGCCTTGAGTTCCGGATTGATGATGGTGGTTTTTCCGAGGGCGACCTCGATGCGGGTGACTTCGTTTTTGGCGAAGTTGGCCGCGCTCGCTTCAAGGGTATAAAAGCCGGGCGGAAGGGCCCCGATGCGGAAGTAGCCGCGTTCGTCGGTCGTGACGGAACGGGTCACGGTACCGCCGGTGACCTGCACCGAGGCGCCCGCGATGACGGCGCCCTGGCTATCGGAGACCTTGCCTTCGATGTTGCCGTCGCGTTCCTGGGCGAAGGCCGTGGAACCGAGCAACACCAGGCAGAGCCCCAAAAGCATGGGGATGAAGGCGTTGAGCCTTGACTGGAATTTCATTTAGCGCATCTCCTCTTGAGTACTTTTTCTTGGCAAACCGAACCACCCGATGGGGGTCGGGGAAATTCCGGACACACGAAGGCCGACTCATCCAGCCGGTCGTGTCCGGGATGAGGGTTTCGGGACACACGAAGGCCGACTCATCCAGCCGCTCGTGTCCTGGATAAGGGTTAAGGCAACGGGCGGAAAGCCGTGGGCACGCCACGGATTTCCCGCGTTCTGAAAAGCCGATTCGAGGTGCGAAGAAGAGCGAATCCGATCCGTTGGCGGAGGAATACAGGCTTGGTGAGCCCTCCTCGGATCAATCCGCCGAGCATTACGGTTTTTGAAATCCGGTTTCCCGACCGTGAGCCCTGAACAGGCTTTGAGAAGACTCGAAATCCTTCTTTTTCAGAAAGATCGCGGTATTATCGGGTCTTTTCCGGGATTCTTGTTTTTCTTTTAAGGGCTTATAGCATTCAAAAAGTACGGATGCAAACCGGTAAAACTCTTTTACTCAGCCTTTAATAATCGAGTAGTGGCATGCAAATTGCTTTTTATGTGGAAGTTTCATATTCGAAAGGAAATTTCCGCATGCAAACGGATGTCCTCGACTGGATCGCGCTGAATCTGACCCCCGGCATCGGGCCGGTCATCGGGCGCAAGCTCCTGAATCACTTCGGGTTTCCCGGCGCGGTCTTTCGCGCCACCCGATCCCAGTTGGAATCGCTCGGATTAAAGGGGGAAACGGTGGCTTCCCTCATTCGAAAAACCTCATTTCCCGAAGCCGAGACCCAGGTGGCCGCGCTGGAGCGATCCGGCGGCGGCGCGCTGACGCTGACGGATGAAGGCTATCCCGACCTGCTTCGCGAAATTCACGATGCGCCGCTGGTGCTCTATTTCAAGGGCGCGCTTGAAGCGGCGCTGGCGCAGCCGCGGGTCGCGGTCGTGGGGTCCCGGCACTGTTCGACCTACGGACGCAACGTCACCGCCCGAATCAGCCGGGACCTGGCCGCCCACGGGCTGACGGTGGTTTCGGGGATGGCGCGCGGCGTGGATTCGGCGGCCCACGAAGCCGTGCTGGAAGTCGGCGGGCGGACGATTGCCGTGCTTGGAACCGGCCTCGACGATGTGTATCCGAAGGAAAATGTCCGACTGACCCATGCCATTCCGGAAAATGGCGCGCTGGTCTCCGAATTTCCCTTTGAAAAACCGCCGCTGCCGCAGAATTTTCCCTACCGGAACCGGGTGATTTCGGGAATGAGCCTCGGGGTGCTGGTCGTCGAGGCCGCCGAGCAGTCGGGATCGCTCATCACGGCGCGGCTGGCGCTCGAACAGGGACGGGAGGTGTTCGCCGTTCCGGGGAACATTACGTCCGGCAAATCAATCGGCCCGAACCGGCTGATTCAGGACGGGGCGAAGCTCGTGCTCGACTGGCGGGATGTGGTCGCGGAATTCAGCTATGAACTCCGCCTGCTGATGAAACGGGGAGAGGACGGGACGCTTTCAGAAAACGCGGACCCCGAACCGGAACTGACCGACGACGAACGGCAGGTGTTCCGCCACATCGGGCTCGACGCGCCGGTTCACATCGACCACCTGTTCGCCACGGCGGGGATTTCTCCCCAGACCGTGTTGTCGGCGCTGCTGGGCCTCGAAATGAAGGAGGCCGTGCGCGAGTTGCCGGGGAAGTATTACGTGCGGAAGCTGTAGCAGGGAAAAGGGACCAGAGGTCGGGGATCAGGGATCAGGAAGAAGAAAAAAGAAACGTGTTCCGAAGGTTCTGCTTGGGCATTTTGGGTGAAGAACCTGATCCCTGATTCCTGCCCCCTGATCCCTTCTTCCTTCAGTCGATACTCACAACCTTCATGCGCCGGAGAATCCGGGCGAGTTCGATGCGGCCGCGGTTGATGCGGGATTTGACCGTGCCTTCGGGGATGTGAAGTTTGTCCACGATTTCCTGGTACGTCATTTCCTCGATGTCGCGCATGACGACGCACTGACGCAGGTCGGGCGACAGTTTGTTGATCGCCTCCATGATCTGGAGGCTGCGTTCCTTGCGCTCGATGGAGCGATGGGGATTTTCGTTCCGGCTGCTCAGGTAGTGGGTGTGGGTTTCGATGTCGTCGCCTTTTTCGACCGGCTGGCGGCGGCGGCGGCGGTAATCGTCGATGACGAGGTTGCGGGCCAGTCGGAGGAGCCAGTTGCTGAGATCGCCGACTTCCGGGTTGTACTGGTCGAGCGACCGGTAAATCCTCAGAAAGACATCCTGCGTGAGGTCTTCGGCCTGTTCGTGGCGGCTGACGAAACGGTAGGCCAGATTGTAGACCCGGCGGGAATACAGGCGGACAAGCTGTTCCCACGCGCCGGGTTCTCCGGTGCGGCAGCTTTGGATGAGGGCGAGGTCTTCCGACTTGTCGCGCCCGCCGGTGGAGACCGGCAGGGGGAGCGCTTCGTCGGCAAGGGCTTCCAGCCGCTTCGTCAGCGGGGAATCCTCGTTCTCGGGGTCCGCGGACTCCGTTTCGGCAATGGGCGGGTCGGCGTCTTGAATTTCTTCCTGAGACATCATCGGCATGCGATGGCGCGGCGATGGCGCGGTAGGCAATTTGAGGTCAGCGATTCGCAAAAGTAAGATTTTTGCGGGCGTAAGTCAAAGGAAACGGTCAAAGAAAAGGAGCGGGAGCCGTTTGGCCCCCGCTCCGGCTGGAAATTATTGCCCGCGCGTCAGTTCGGGTTGTTTTCGAGGAAGACCTGCCGGAAGCTGCCGTTCTTGTAAAACGTCAGGCGCGGCGTGCCCGGTGGAATCCCGTTGGCGCGGGTGAAGGAGATGTCGAAGTTCCAGTTTCGGGGATTCGGGGCGTTGTAGAGACTGTCCCCGCCATCCGTCCCGGCCCCGCGAATGTTCCAGGGACCATCCGCCTGATGGCTGAAGAACTGAAAGACGAACGACCCGTTGTAGTTGAAGTTGGCGGAATTGGTCCCAGCGCCGCCCCCGCCCCAGTCTTCGGTAAAGCGCGGGAAATTGTGGAGACCGCCCTGAGTGTTGTTGGCATCGGCGTCGGACATGTCGGGCGCATCGTTATCGTTCCTCTGGGTCTGGCCGGTAATGCCGTTCTGGCCGTCGCCGGCTTTCCCGGTCCCGGTGAGCCAGGCGGCCTTGCAGAACGTTCGGCCCGCGTAACGGCGGAGACGGGTTTGCGGTCGTTTGGTCGTTCCGAAGGGACAGAGGAAATTGCGGCCGTCGGACCAGGCATTTGAGTGGATCGTGATCCCGTCGGCCATGAGCGCCAGTGGCCC
>JAAFHI010000320.1 GCA_013298335.1 Actinomycetota bacterium | reverse complement strand
GAAAAGGCCCCTGGGCGACCATCGAGACGAAAAACCAGGCCGCTTTCAAGGAGTGCGTTGATAACCGAAATTGCCTTGTCATCATAATAACTGTAATTGGGCGATAAAAACTGCCCGGCGTCAGCAACATGAATGAGCATCTCGCCCGCCAAAACCTTCACGAAGGCCGAACGTTGCCCACTGACGGCAAATGAACTGATCCCGGCGCGCTGGAGCGGAGTCAGGTTTCCGAGCACTTTCCGAAACGCCCCCGGTTCCGAAAAAATTCGGCTCAACTGTTGGATGCAGCCTTCTTTGTTGGTTTTTGCAGCTTCCTTACCGACAAAGACCTTGAGAATCCGCTTGAGGACCTCGACGTTGACGGTTTCCCAACGGATCCCCGTGGGAATTAAAGTCTGATATTCCTCAAGCGTGCGCGTGGGCTGTTCCTTCATACCTCTTCCTCGTCCAGAATCGTGTAGGTGTATCCCTGTTCGGCCAGAAACAGTTGGCGGTGGTGAGCGAACTCCTCCTCCTCGGTTTCGTGACTGACCAGCGTGTAGAAATGCGCCGTTCGTCCATCGGCCTTTGGGCGAAGGATTCTTCCGAGCCGCTGCGCCTCTTCCTGGCGCGAGCCGAAGGTCCCGGAGACCTGAACCAGAACTTCGGCGTCCGGCAAATCAATGGCGAAATTTCCGACCTTCGACAGGACCAGGACCGGGATTTCGCCGCGCCGGAATGCCTCGAAGAGTCGTTCGCGTTCGCGTTGGGTGGTTTTCCCCGTCATCAACGGTGCGCCGAGCTTTCTGGAAATCGTTTCCAACTGCTCGATGTATTGCCCGATGACGATGCTCGGGGCTTCGGGGTGATTTTTCAGAATGCGTTCGGTGACACCGACTTTGACCGGATTTTCCGAGGCAATCCGGAACCGCGCCTTGTTTTCCGCCGTGGCATAGGCCATCCGCGTTTCACGGGGAACCGGGCAGCGGACCTCGACGCAGACCGCCTGAGCAATCCAGCCGCGTTGTTCAAGGTCCCGCCACGGCGCGTCGTAGCGTTTCGGACCAATCAGCGTGAACACATCCGTTTCGCGACCGTCTTCCCGGATCAGCGTCGCGGTCAGCCCCAGCCGGCGACGGGCCTGCACTTCGGCGGTCACCCGAAAAATCGGCGCGGGTAGCGTATGGACCTCGTCGTAGATGATCAGGCCCCATTCCCGCGCGTTGAACAGTTTCAGGTTTGGAAACTCCTCGGTCCGGTCAGGCCGGTGAGTCAGCATCTGGTAAGTCGCCAGCGTCACGGGGCCGAGACGGCGCGAATCCCCGAGATACTCGACGACATCCGATTCCGGAATGGTCGTTTTGTCCTGAATTTCCCGTTGCCACTGGTGAACGGAGGTTCGACTGGTGGTCAGAATCAGGGTCGATTGCTTCACCCGCCCCATGACCGCCAGCCCGACGATGGTTTTTCCCGCCCCGCACGGGAGGACGATGACGCCGCTGCCGCCCCGCTCGGTCCCGGAAAGGTAAAACGACTCGGCGGCGTCCCGCTGGTAGTCCCGAATCTCAAACCGATCCAGTTTCAATTCGAGGTCGAGCGATTCCCCCGGCGAATACCCCGCGATGTCCTCGACCGGCCACCCGATTCCGATCAGGGTCTGTTTGATGACGCCCCGAAATTCAAGCGGGATCGACACCCGGCGGGGTGAAATCTGCTTCCCCCAAAAGGGCTGCACGCTTTTGTGCCGGGCAATCTCCAGAAGCAGCGCCGGATCATCCGCGTCGAGACACATGCCCTTCCCGATCTTGATGAGCCGCAACCGGCCCCACCGCCCCATCAGGTCCTGAATATCCGCCACGACATTGGACGGGAGCGGAAATTTGGCAAATTCCCCAAGCGCCTCGACCACACCGGGCGCGGTCAGTCCGGTGGATGCGGCGTTCCACAGTGAAAGCGCCGAAATCCGGTAGGTATGAATGTGTTCGGGGCTTTTTTCGAGTTCAGCAAATGGGCTGATGGCCGCTCGCGCCGCCTCGAAGCGCGGATTGTGAACTTCAAGCAGGAGGCTGCGGTCGCTTTGAAGAATCAGCGGATTCGATGGGACGAAGCCGCCGGTTGGTTCGGGCGTGGTGCTTTTTGAAGCCATTGGTGATTCGCAGTTTGAACCGTTTCTCTCGCGCAAAACATCACTTAGACGCGGAAAAGTTTGTCTGGTGTTCGAGGTTGAGTTCCGGGCCGTTACGAAAATTCCGAAAAACCCCGTCGGCCCTTGTCACACGCGGGTTCACTGCTTGATGGTCAAAACTATCCGGTCGGCCGATCCTATCCGCGGTGAAATCAGATTTCAATCTCCGCACCTTGTTCGGCAAATAATCTCCCGTTGCGGGGAATACCGGGTATAATCGCCGCATGTTTTACGGCAATTCGGGCTACATCTGGCACGCATCGGACTGGCCAAACTGGCGGTACGACCTGGCTTCGCTCACTGGCCCGTTGGCCGGAGTCAGCCAGGCCCAGGGGTTTCTTTTTGGTCGGCTGGCGGATGTCGGCTTCTCCCTGCGCGATCAGGCCAGCCTGGAGACATTGACCGAGGACGTCATCAAAACCAGTGAAATTGAGGGAGAGCACCTGGATATCGCGTCCGTCCGGTCGTCCATTGCCCGTCGCCTTGGCGTGGACATCGGCGCGCTCGCACCCGTGGATCGTCACGTCGAGGGGGTGGTCGAGATGGCGCTGGACGCGACCGGTCGGAGTGACGCTCCGCTGACGAGGGAACGTCTTCTTTCATGGCATTCCGCGCTGTTTCCAACCGGCTACAGCGGAATGAGCCGGATTCGGGTCGGCGCGTTCCGGGATGACGCCGACGGCCCGATGCAGGTGATGTCCGGCCCCGTCGGGCGTCGTCGGGTGCATTTTGAAGCGCCGCCCTCGCAACGCCTCGAAGAAGAAGTCGCTCGCTTCCTTGAATGGGTCAACACCGATACCGGCGATCACCCGATCCTGAAAGCCGGACTGGGCCATTTGTGGTTCGTAACCCTGCATCCCTTCGACGATGGCAATGGCCGCATTGCACGGGCAGTCGGCGATTTCCTTCTGGCGAGAGCGGATGGCGGCACACAACGCTTCTACAGCCTGTCGGCCCAGATCCAGCGGGTTCGCGGCGAGTACTACGACATCCTTGAACGCACCCAGAAAGGTTCAATGGATGTGACGCCCTGGCTGCGCTGGTTTCTGGACACTCTTTTGGCGGCGGTCAAACACGCACACCTGACCGTCGATGCCGTGCTTGCCAAAACCCGCTTCTGGCAACGCTGGGCCACCACGCCCCTGAACGAGCGACAAGTGAAGCTCGTCAATCGCCTGCTGGATGGCTTCGACGGCAAGCTGACCAGCAGCAAGTGGGCGGCGATTGCCAAGTGCTCGCCCGACACGGCCCTGCGCGACATCAACGAACTTCTGGCGCTTGGCATCCTGCGGAAATCCCCCGCGGGAGGACGCAGCACCAGCTATGAACTGAACGACGCACCCTGACCGACTTTCCGGAAGAAATGGGCGAAACGTCCGAAAAACCTTTATTTCAAGGCGGCCAGCACCCCTTCATTTCTCCCTGGTGATTCTCTCCACCACGTCGCTGGTGAAACAGTCATTTCGAACTCCAAAATTACATATAAACACTTTGTGGAAACATATTAGGAGAATAGGGCAAAAATTTAGGCCGCTTTGAGGGGAAGTCTATTGGGTAGATGTCGGACTTTATTTTTTTTGATAAAATTAATGCAAGAAATTCAGTAATATTTAAATCAAACTTTTCAAATTTTGGACTTCTAGAGTGTAGCAAGATCATTTTCCAATTATCTGGATCTCCTATCGTGTTCCAAAAAAGTGAGTTTCCATTATCATCAAGACCGATCGATAAAAGACCAAATGCCTCCGGGAAAATCGGAAAGGGAATACTATTTCTGGATAGATCTGACATATTCCTGAATACATCAAGATGAATTTCGATCTGATTTAATAAATTTAATCTTTTAATGCTTGAAAATGGATTAAAAACGCTTAAAAAACTGTCAATTCTACCAGAACCATAAATTTCAATAAATTCCTTATAATCAGAAGGTAAAGAAGTGGAAAGTTTTTCCTCGATTTCCTTCCAGCTAAACTGAGGAGAAGATACCTCATAAGAAATTTTTGGTTTTGGCAAGACTAAAAGAAGGTTCTTTATTGACATATTCCAAACTCCATAAATCAATCGGACTTCACCGATGAGTTTCAAATCGGCCCGAACGGATCGTCGTCGTCCTCGATTTCGTCAACCGCCTGATACAGCACCAGGTCCGCCGGGAGATCGTCGAGCAGGTAGGGCGTTTCCGAGGTCTCGCTGAAGGTCGTCGCCTGAAACGCCCCGCAGGACCGGGTGATGACCAGCTCGTCCTCCGCGCGCGTCAACGCCACGTAGAGCACCCGCCGCTCCTCTTCTTCCCTTTCCGGATCGCCGAGACTCCGGACGTGCGGGTACATCCCCGGTTCGGCCCGAACGACGTAGACGAGCTTGGATTCGGTCCCCTTGGCGCTGTGGGCCGTGATGAGCGTCACGGCGTCGCGATTGGCTTCCTCGTCGGCTTCCGTGTTCGTTACCGGATCGAGCGTAAGGGCTTCGAGCAACGCCGCCGTCGTCTCGTAGCGGGCGGCGAGCTTTTCGAGAATGGCGAAATCCCCCTTGCGGCGATCCCAGTTGTCGTACCGACGGGCCAAAACCTCATCCAGTCGCCGCGCGGCAATCCTGACCGCCCGAACCGGGTCCTTCTCGGCGCGGGTGGCCGCGAACGTCTTTGAAAGGTCGTGGCCCGGATAGAGCAGATCAAGCGCGAGTTCGGCGTCGTCCCCGGTCGCGAGCGGGACGAGGCGGTTCACCGTCTTCACCGCCGTCTGTTCGCCGATGCGCGGGTACATGGTCAAAAACCGTACCCAGGCGAGTTCGTCCCGGTGATTCAGGCTGATCCGGAGCAGGCAGAGCAGGTCCCTGATGTGAGCCGACTGCAACAGGCTCATCCCGCCGATAAAACGGTACGGGATCTGGCGACGGACAAATTCGGCTTCGAGCATTCTGCCGGCGTGGGCGGTGCGGATGATGCACTCGACGTCACTCAGGGGCACGCCGCGGGCAAAGCGGTTTTGAATATCCCCGGCGATGAAGTCGGCTTCGGAAAACTCCGAGTCGCACTCGATGAGTCGCGGTCGCGCGCCCGAACCCC
>JAAFHI010000873.1 GCA_013298335.1 Actinomycetota bacterium | reverse complement strand
CAATCCCGCTTTTCAACCGGACCGACTGTCCGGTTTTGATACGCACCAGCCGAATTCCCCGGAATGTTCCGTATCAAATACCGACCCGACGCCCCGGCGGATTCCCCGGCGGGTGGTGACCGGAACCCGCATTATTATTTTCCATGCGGCAAACAAACGACTTGCGGTTTTTTCTTCCGGCTCCGACGCGCGCCGCCCGTTTTTGGCACGGCGATTGTCTCGTTGAAGGCGAACCGACCCGGCATTCTCCTCGTCGGAATCAATTTTTCAGTCGTTCCAAGGAGTTTTCCCATGAAAATCAAACTGCATCTGCCCGCCATCCTCGTCGCGGTCGCGCTTTTCGCCTCGTCCACGCTGTTCGCCTTCGCCGGAAACGAAAGAAACATCACGGACCAGACCAGGCAATCGGCCAAGGCGTCCAAGGTCTTCCGCGAGATCATGCGGGCACCGGACAAGGCAATTCCGAAAGACATTCTGAATGACTGCGAATGCGTCGCGGTGTTTCCCTCGGTCATCAAGGCCGGGTTCATCATCGGCGGACGCGGCGGACGCGGCGTGGTCAGTTGCCGGACCGCGAACGGCTGGAGCGCTCCGGCGTTCCTCAACCTCGGCGGGGCCAGCTTCGGCCTCCAGATCGGCGCGCAGTCAACCGATTTCATCCTGCTCTTCATGAATCGTGACGGCATCGACAGTCTGCTTTCCGACAAGTTCACGCTCGGCGTGGATGCCTCGGCGGCGGCTGGCCCGGTCGGTCGTCAGACGGGCGCCTCGACGGACATCAGAATGCGGGCGGCGATTCTGTCCTATTCGCGCAGTCGCGGCCTGTTCGCCGGTCTCGAACTGAAAGGCGTCGTCATTTCGCCCGACAAGAACGACATGAGCGGCGTGTACGGTGACGGCGTCACCACCAAATCCGTTTTGCGCGAGCAGCAGAGTTTTGCCCCGGTGGCCGTCCGGACCTTCCCGACCACTCTCGGCAAATATTCGAACCGTCCGGTTCAGAATTAAGCCAATTCCCGGTCAAAAAAAGGAACGAGTCCGAAAACCCCGGCCGGGCCTCGTTCCCGGAATGAACCCTTCGGGCTCGGTTTTCAAGAAAGATGGTTATGGAAGACAACAAACTCGAAATCGACGAAGCGCGCCGCGCCGCCCAGCAGGAGGCCGTGAAGTCGCAGGTGGCAAGCGACGTCAACGCCGACATCGCCACCAACGCGGAACGCCGCGCGCCGGAGGACCAGCCCCGAATCAACCAGCTCGCGGACGATTTCCGCGGTCGGGCGGTTGATGAAGTGGTCCAGACCGAGCGCGAGGTCGGGGTGGCGCGCGGCGTCGCCCGTTTTTCGCAGGTGGTGGACTATTTCTTTTTCCTGATTTACGCGATGCTGGGGCTGCGGTTTCTGCTGGCGCTCATGGCGGCTCGTTCAACGGCAGGGTTCGTCGTCTTTATCCGGAGCGTGACCGACTTTCTTTTCGCGCCGTTCAAGGGCATCGTGGCGAGTCCCTCGGTGGATGGCGGGTTCACCCTCGCGCTGCCGATCGTGATCGCCATCATTGTGTACGCTTTGATTCATGCGACGATTTACGGGTTACTCCGCCTGATCGCCAATCGCAAGACGAGCATCTGACCACCGGTCATCCCGGTGACGGTCTTCCCTCGGTACGAATTCGCGACGAGCCGGTTTTTCCGGGTTCGTCGCCGATTCGTTTTCACCTTCGGAGGGAGGAGCGTCACCGCTTTTGAATGGTTTCGTCGGTCCCAAGGTTCCTCGCCATGTCACTCTCTCCGGAGCGAAAACTCCTGCTCGCCCTTCTGGCCATCGGCGTCATCGCCGTGCTGCTCGGCGGGATGCTGTTCATGGCCAATCCGGGCGGGCCGGTGACCCTGACGGCGGGAATCGGCGTCATCCTGATCATCCCGCTGCTCCTGATCGCCCGGCAAACGCTCAAAACCAGCACTATCGATCTGGAAGCGGCGAACCGCCGCCTGCTGGAAAACGACCGCTGGCTGAAACTTGCCCTCAACGCCGGGAACGCGGCCACCTGGACCTGGGATCCGGGTTCCGACCGGGTTTTATGGTCGGACGAGCATTACAAGCTGTACGGGATGACCCCCACCGCCAGTCAGCTTTCCTTCGAAGACTGGATGGAGACGATCTATCCGGACGACCGGCTGCGTGTCCGGGAAGAACTGCGCCGGGCGGTCGCCGCCGAGGGCGAAGCCAATCTCGAAGTGCGGATTCTCCCGCCGGACCAGAACCTCCGGTGGGTCTACCTGCGCGGGCAGGTACTGTGCGAGGACGGAAATCCGCTCGTGCAGGTGACGGGGATTTCGTCCGACATCTCCATACTCAAGAAGAGCGAGGAAACGCTCCAGGAAACCGAGGAGCGTTTTCGCCAACTGGTTGACCGCATCGAGGACGTGTTCTGGATTCTGGACTCGAAAACCCGCAAATACCTTTACGTCAGCCAGGTTTCCGAACGCCTCTGGGGACTGTCACTCGAAGAGTTCTACGCCGACTCGGGCACGTGGACGAACCGCATCCATCCGGACGACC
>JAAFHI010000312.1 GCA_013298335.1 Actinomycetota bacterium | reverse complement strand
CCTTCTTCTTCCCGACTTCCACGCCTCAGTGGCTCGGCGAAATCAAACGGTGACGAGGCGGGACCATCCGGCCACGATACGGCAGCATCGGTGAAATCCCTTTTGTCCGACAAAACCGGAATTGGCGTTATTTCTGACGTATGCGATGATGCCGCCACGACGAGGCTCCCTTGTCCGAACTGTTTTTCATATCGGCAAAATCTTTGTAAATAATTGAATACAAGGGATTAAGTCATTTTTCACCCCCTCGCGACCAGATCTGACACCGCTTGGTGAAACGAACGTTCAAACCGGAAGTTGACTCAATCAGGTGACTCAACCACAAATGAAAAACACTGACGTCCAACGGCTGGCCGAAAACGGCGAACCTCGAATGGACGCTCTGAGCAGCGTTCGGTCGGGGATTCCGCCGCAAACGCTCGACGCCTATCTTGGCGGGTGGTCACTCTTTTTTGATGAGTACGCCGAAGTCATTGACAAGTGGCACCATCGCAATGCGGGCTATCACAAGGCCATCGCGTCGCTCGGGCGTTTTCATATTCCGCCGGGCATGCGGGTTCTTGAAATCGGCAGCGGGAATGGCGACCTGCTCGCGTCCCTCGAACCGTCCCACGGGGTGGGCGTCGATCTTTCGCCCCGCATGGTCGAGCTGGCGACGGAAAAGTACCCGCACCTGAACTTCCGGACCGGCGCGGCGGAACGGCTGGCCATCGAGGACGGACCGTTCGATTACATCGTGCTTTCGGATCTGGTCGGGTATCTCTACGACATCCGGCTCGCTTTCGAGACCCTCCGGTCCTACTGCCATGCCCAGACCCGCATCGTCATCAACTGGTACAGCCGGCTCTGGCAGCCGATTCTGACGACGGCGGAAAAACTTGGGCTGAAATATCCCCAGCCGCTCCTCAACTGGACGACCCGCGGCGACATTTCCAACCTGCTCGTGCTGGCGGGGTTCGAAGTGGTTCATCAGCGTGAACACATGCTGATGCCCAAGCGGATTCCCGGCGTTTCGTACCTGTTGAACCGGTTCGTGGCCCACCTGCCGGGATTTCAGTGGATGTGTCTGACAAACTGGATCGTGGCCCGGCCCATCGGGTTGCCGGACCGGACGCCGCCCGTGGTCAGCATCGTCTGCCCCTGCCGGAACGAGGAGGGCAACATTCCCGACATCGTTGGACGGCTGCCCTACCTTGGCTCGCACACCGAACTGATCTTCGTCGAGGGACATTCGAGGGACGGCACGCTTGATGCCTGCCACAAGGCGGTGGCCGAGAATCCGGACCGTGACATCACCGTGCTGCGGCAGACGGGCAAGGGCAAGGCGGATGCGGTCTGGCTCGGCTTTGAAAAGGCCAGGGGCGAGGTGCTGATCATTCTCGACGCGGACCTGAGCGTGGCCCCCGAAGACCTGATCCAGTTTTACGACGCCATCGTCAGCGGCAAGGGCGAGTTCATCAACGGCTCACGCCTTGTCTACACCATGGACCCGAAGGCGATGCGGTTTCTGAACCTGCTCGGGAACAAGTTCTTCGCCTTTCTGCTCAGCCGGTTGATCGGGCAGACGGTCAAGGACACGCTCTGCGGAACGAAAGTCATGTGGCGTGAAAGCTACCAACGGCTCGCCGCCGGTCGAACCTACTTCGGCCACTTCGATCCGTTCGGCGATTTCGATCTGATTTTCGGGGCTTCAAAGCTCAATCTGAAAATCGTCGAGCTGCCCGTCCGCTATCGCCAACGGGTGTATGGCGATACCAATATCAGTCGTTTCTCCGACGGCTGGCTGCTTTTGAAAATGTCGGCCCGCGCCGCCCTGAAGCTGTTTTTCACCGCATGACGTCGCCCGTGACCGATCAGGATTACATTCAGCGTCACCGCACGGTCTGGGCGAACCGTCCCGACCTGCGCGCCGCTTACCGGACCTATTTCGACCTTTTGAAAACCGCGGTCGGGGACCGCCGCCCCGTCGTGGAACTCGGTTCGGGGCCGGGCTTTTTCAAGGAGTACTGGCCGGAACTGGTGACGACCGACATCGTGGCCAATGCCTGGATCGACCATGTCTGCGATGCGTGGCGGCTGCCGTTCGAAAGCGGATCGGTCGGCGCGCTGGTGATGATTGACGTGGTGCATCACCTGCCGAAGCCGCTCGATTTCGTGGCCGAAGCCGCGCGGGTGCTGCGTCGGGGCGGGCGGCTGGCGCTCATCGAGCCATGGATCACTCCGCTGTCCTTCATCCTCTACCGCTATTTTCATCACGAGGACTGCTCGTTCGACTTCACGATCGACGAACCCTTCGGGAAGGGCGACAAGGACGCCTTCGACGGAAACGCGGTCATTCCCTACCGACTGTTCAGGACGCCCGGCGTGTTCGATGCGTTCGAACCAATCACCCTGCGGCCGTTCCTCGGATTGCCGTACCTCGCGACACTGGGGTTCAAGCGGACAACCCCGATGCCGGGGATCGCGCTTGGGTTCGCGAATACGTGTGAAACGCTGTTCACGCCCTTTCGCCCGCTCGGAGCGACCCGTGTGTACGGCGTCTGGGAGAAACGATGAGTTCCTTTCGCGATTCGAAGATGCTTTTCAGACACGCTCCGGGAAAGGCGTCCGTTCGACGGGCGGACATTTTTCCCGGCGATTCGTTTTCGCGGTACACTTCGGGCGCCTGAATCCATTTCGGCAGGCCCGGACCGAGCGCTTTTCACGCGGTCCGGCGGTTTCCTGCCGGACCATCCTGAAAGATTTCGTCTCGGTTGACCTTGCACCGGCGCGCTCCCGCCGGAACGGGGGTTGCGGGAGTTTTTTCAACATGCCATCCGAAGACACCACCAAGGCGGCCGTCACCGAGCGAACGTGGCGGTTCGAACCCAACGACCGATTCCTGTTCTGGGCGATTTTCCTGCTTTGCGTCGCCGTCTACGGCAATTCCCTCTGGAATGGCTTCGCGTACGACGACGACGCGGTTATCAACCAGAATCCGCTTATCGAGTCGCTGTCGAATCTTCCCCGAATTTTCAAAACCGGATTTTGGCAACAGTGGACCGGTCAATCGTCGGGCCGCTATCGGCCCCTGTTTTTCGTTTCCCTCTCCTTCGAATATGCCCTGTGGGGGTATCGGCCAGCCGGATACCACCTGACCAACGTGCTTCTGCACGCCGCCAACGCCGGTATGTTTTTCGTTCTGGCGCGCCGGTACGGCCTCGACCGGATGCTCGCCGGGTTGGCGGCGGTGCTGTTTGCGGTTCATCCCGTCCATACCGAGGCAGTGGCCAACATCATCGGGCGGCTGGAGCTGATGGGAACGTTCTTTTGTGGTCTGGCGTGGCTCGCCTGGACCGGACGCGTCACGGGGCGCCGTCGGATGCTGAACCAGGCACTGGCTGGACTGGCTTTTCTCGGCGCGTTGCTGACCAAGGAGAATTTTGTCGTTTTCCCGGCGGTTCTGTTGCTGGCGGAGGTGCTGGCCAGCCCCGAAAAAAGCACTGCCGTCGGCTGGATGAAAAAACTCGTTCCCTATGGCATCTTTGCCGTCAGTCTGGCGGTTTATTTCGGAATGCGCCGTCTGAGCGGAGAAACGCTGGCCTCCCCCGACCCGAACCTCGTTCCATTGGCCCAAATCAGCTTGTGGGGCAGGATTTGCACGATGGCGTCGGCCAGCGTGGAATGGTTTCGGCTGATGGTCTTCGGCTATCCCCTGAAGCCGATTTATGACGGGTACAACGTGGAAATCCTGAACGGACCGAGTCCCCGTGCCTGGTTCGGCGCGATTCTGACGGTCAGTTTGGTTGCGTGGGGTGTTTTTTCATTGAAAGCACGACCCGTGGTCACCTTCGGGGTCGGCATCTGGTACGTCTTTCTCAGCATTGTCAGCAATATCTTTTTCCCCATCAGCGTCGTTCTTGCCGAACGCTGGCTCTATTTTCCTTCCGTCGGGTACTGCCTCCTGGTTTCCTTCGGTTTATGCTGGATGTTCCGTGAGTTCCGGTCCGGAGCAAAACAGTTTTCGGGACAAACCATCGCGGCGGGAATCGCGCTTTCGATGGTCGTCGGGTATTCATTTCTGACCGTTCGGCGAAATTCCGACTGGAAATCGACGCTGGCCCTTTTTCTCCGAATGACCGAGACCGATCCCGATCACCCCTTGGCATTCGCGGAGGTGGGCAGCATGCTCTTTGAGGCGTCATCGCCGAATGCCCGTTTGTATGTGGAGCGGGCCCTTCAGCTCAACCCGACGGCCTTGCGTCCCCACCTGATTCTGACCCGAATCCTTCTTAAGGAGGGTCAGCTTGCCGAAGCACGGGAACGAACCGATTTGATGTTGGCGAGCAAGCCGAAGTCCATCGTGGGCCGCTCGGTTGAATGGGCTGAGGTTCACCTTCTCAACGCGGAGATCCTGCTCAAGGAAAAACGGCGCGATGAGTTGAAAGGGGAGCTTGAGACCGTGCTGTACAACGCCCCCGGAATCATCCCGCTGCGGAGCCGGGTCGGCAAGATTCAGCTTGAAGCGGGCGATCTGGCGGGCGCCGGCAAAACTTTTGGAGATATCTGCCGGGATTTCCCGAATCTTCCGGAATCTCACAGCAATTACGGAGTTGTCCTGGCCCAGCTCGGACGGAACGCCGAGGCTCGCCGGGAATTCGAAACCGCGCTCCGGTTGAAGCCGGGACTGGAAAGTGGCCTTCGTAACCTTGCCGAACTCGACCGGCTGGAAGGAATCAAAAAGAACCCATAGCGATACGGTATCCGCACATTGGCGGTCGCGAGCGCGCCACCTTCCAACGAGTCGCCCGCCTGAAAGCCGCGACGGAAGCCGCAAAAAAAAGTCGTCGCCCATTTCCGTTCCCGGTTCGCCGGTTTTCCGCCTTCCACCGTGCATTCCGGGTGCAACCGTTTCGAAAGCCGTGCTAGAGTGCCGCGGCTTTCACGAGCAATCCCCGTTTTCAGCTTGAATACTTCTCCATATCCCGGCGTGAACGGGCTGGCCGCCGACAATCGTTCGGTCAATATCCCCCTTTTTCGGTCTCATTCTTCGAACGTATGACGGAAACACCCAAGAAAGTCCCGATGAACCTGTTTCGTCCGGGCAGTCCGCTGACCACTCAGTGCATTCAGAATGTCGAACTCGTCGGCGAAGGCGGGATCGGCACGGTGCGCCACCTCGTTTTCAACACCCACGGCGAAATGAAGTTTTTCGACGGCCAGAGCGTGGGCATCATCCCCCCCGGCGAGGACGAAAACGGCAAGCCGCACAAACTCCGGCTCTATTCGGTCGCCTCGACGCGCCACGGCGACGCGGGCGACGGGCAGACGCTGACCCTGTGC
>JAAFHI010000696.1 GCA_013298335.1 Actinomycetota bacterium | reverse complement strand
AGCGGGACCGAATCCGGCGTCGCCCCGACCAGACGCACCACGATCCCGCCGAGACCGAGTGACCGGCTGGGCAGGACCGACTGGGGAACCTGGATGGGGCTGGAGGCGGAAATCATGGCGGGCAACGGGGAAAAACAATCCGGAAACCTTACGAGCCGAGCGAGGAGCAGCTCAGGGTGCTGCACGATGGCGCGGCGGGACCAGCGGAACTGGAGGTCTTGCAAGCTCCGAGCACGGCTTCCTGCGGGCGCATTTCAACGGACTCGATGCGGGGCTTGCGATAGGCGCGCTTGACGACCTGGGGCGTTCCCTGGTTTCCGGTATTGGGATTCGGTTGGTTGTTCACGGCAGACTCTCTTTCAATTCAATAGTGAATTTCGTCCAAAATACAATAAAACGAAATTGTAATGTCAGCTTTCAGCGACGGAATAGCGATTGAACCCGGCGCAGAAGTCTTCAGTTTCAGGCGGAGGCGTTTGGAATACCGGCAAACTTCTTCCGCTCGCGGTCGGCGGACGCCAGTAGCCGTATTCCTCGGCCTTTTGACGCAATTCCGCCACGGAGGTTTGAATATCTTCGTATCGTTCGCTCCCCGGACGGTATTCGCACAGGGGGTTCGGTTTCAAGTCCAAACCGAGCAGATAGGCGCGCAGGTGGTTCGTCCGGCAGAAAAAGTCCACCGGCACTTCCTTGTCGCCGTATTCGAGTTCGCTCATGGCGGCGCAGCCCGAACACATCGAACGGATTTCGCAACTGTTGCACTTGACCGGCTGGGTCCGCTTGCTCATGCGGACTTCCTTGAGGAAATGGTGCCAGCCTTCGCGGGCCGTATCGTTCCGCAGGTCGAAGCGATCCACCTGCGACAGGACGCAGATGGTCATTTCTCCATAAGGACTGACCGCGCAGGAGGCGAGGCCGCCGCCGCACGAATAAATCGTCTCGCTGACCAGCGGATTGGCGATGGCCGCCCGGTACCGACCGTAAAGCTGTTCCCACTCCGGCATCCGGCGCTCGTCCTTAAGGTCGAGTTCCACGACTTCCTCGGGCGTCAGCCGGACGTCCAGCGGGCTCTGCGAGCAGTCGATCCGCGGGTTCATCATGCTGTCGAACTTGAATTCGAGGCCCAGATTCTCGGCGAATTCG
Organism: Actinomycetota bacterium; assembly: GCA_013298335.1. Classification (GTDB taxonomy): domain Bacteria; phylum Acidobacteriota; class Blastocatellia; order Chloracidobacteriales; family Chloracidobacteriaceae; genus JAAFHI01. The sequence continues at coordinate 1,983 of JAAFHI010000696.1, read as the reverse complement.
CGCATCTGGTAGACCTCGTCCTTGGTGAGCGTCGTGCCGACCGTCTTGAGCGCGAGGGGCAGGCCGCGGTCGAGCAGCAGCTTGATGCCCCGGTGGCACCGGTCGAACGAGCCGGGGATGCGGGTCAGCCCCTCGTAGGTCTCGCGGGTGTGGCCGTAGAGCGTGATTTCAATCGCGAAGGGCCGGTATTCGGCCAGTACGTCGGCAATCTTCTCGTTGATGAGCGTGCCGTTGGTGAAGAGCGTGATGATGAACCCGCGCTTCTTGGCTTCCAGATAGATGTCGATGAAATCGGGCCGGGCGAAGATTTCGCCACCCGTAAACAGAACCCAGAGCGTGCCGAGCTGGGCAAATTCGTCGAACAGCCGCTTGTATTCCTCAAGCGTCAGTTCGTTGCGCCGGGCCGGGTCGTTCATCGGCAGGTTGTTGTAGCAGTGGAGGCAGGTCAGCGGGCATCGCCGAGTCATTTCGAAAGTGACGTCGAGCGGAATGCGTTCGGTGAAAACCGAACCATGCAGACGCTTGCTGAAATCGTTATAGGCAAGCTGGGGAATCATAGGCGTTTTTCAATACAAGGTTAAAAAAGGGTCACGCCTGGGCCGAAGTCACCAAACCGGCTGAGGCGAGAAGTCCGACAAATTCACCGACATCCGCCTGCGCTTCGGCGTTTTCAACTTCGAAAGCGTCGCACATCAGTGTAACGATTCCGTGAAGCGATTTCGTTCCGTCGAGATTTTCCCAGATAAACTTGCCGGTTTCGTTGAGGACGAAAACCGAGTCCAGTTGGGCGATATTCTGACGAATCGGAATCAAAAGCGTCTCCCCGGCGATTTCGCGGATCACGACCTGATCCAAACGGGACAGGCATTCGTCCGCCGCAAACGTATTCGCATTTGTCACCGGTTCCGTGACAGCACTCATTCCACTACCTCGAAAAAGGCTGATGTTATTCCAGTAATATGAGTTACTAGCTGACGAGTATGGCAAAAAAGTCGCCGTTTGGCAATTTTAAGGTGCGTATTTCAGGAGTCGGTACAACTTCTTCCAGAGGCCCGACCGCCTTCCCGCCGTTCACACCGGTTTGAAGTCCCGCCCGGTTTGAAAAAAGCGACCGTTATTTGGCCGGGGGACTGTCCAGAACCGCCACCGTCAACCGGCTCACGCAGACCAGCTTCCCGTCTTCCGAGCGGATTTTGATCTCCCAGACGTGGGTCCGCCCGCCGATGTGAAGCGGCGTGACCGTGCCGATGACGAACCCCTCGCGCACCGCCCGGATGTGGTTGGCGTTGATTTCGAGGCCGACGGTGGCCTTGTTGCCACCGGCGACGACATGCGCTGCCACGCTGCCGAGCGATTCGGCCAGGACGACCGACGCGCCGCCGTGCAATATCCCGTACGGCTGACGGGTGCGGTCGTCCACCGGCATCCGGGCCGTCAGATAATCCGGGCCGACTTCGAGATATTCGATGCCGATATGACGGGTCAGCCCCTTGCTGAAGGAATTCAGGTACTCCGCCGTCAGATCGGCGGGGAAAAGTCGTTCGCTCATCCGCGTTCTTCCTTTTTCTGCTTGAACTACCTGGGATTGGCCGGTTTGACCCGGCAGGCGAAGCACTTGTACGCCTGCTGTCCTGAAAGATTGTCGTAGTTGGCGTCATCCACGAGAACATTCGCCGCCGCGTAGCGCGGCACCCCGAATTCGTCGCCCGCCGCCTGCGCCGGTCCGAACGAGTTCTGAACGAACACCGAATCCTCGCGGATGCCCTTCCACAGCAGCGCCGTGCCCGTAATCGCCCCGCGCGGACTTTCCACCACCACAGTTTCACCGTCGGAAATACCCACAGCGGCGGCGGTTTTCGGGTGCATCTGAATCAGCCGGACCCCGTTCAACTGCTTTCCGAGGTAGGTCCACTGGGTGACGCCGGCGAAATGGACGACACTCGCCCGTCCGACGATGCCGGTCAGCGGGAAGGCCGCGCGCTC
>JAAFHI010000365.1 GCA_013298335.1 Actinomycetota bacterium | reverse complement strand
GGGGCAGCGTGCAGCCGTCCCCGATGAGATGGCCGAGAAGGGCCAGTTCGGCATCCGTCATGGTTTGAACTTCGGATGACGGGACGATCCGCGGAACGGCGAGCCGTTCACCGGGTTGAAATTCGTCGAGGCGCTTCCAGCCGTCGAAACCACGAAATTTGTGATTCGCGGTGGCGCGAATCGTCCGTCCGAGGCGGGTGGTCAAGCGAAAAACGGGTTTGACGCCGGTGGCGAACGCGCGGCTGACGTTCGCCCGTTCGATTTTCATGGTTGCTTCGTTAAGCGCCCAGACCGCGAAATTCGATTTCCCGACCAGATCGGCGATGGGGACCTGCGCGCCGCTGTCGGCGAGCGTGACGAGCGTCTCGCCGGTCAGACATCCCGACTCGCGGAGGTCCGACAGCATCGGGCGGTGGTCCGAACGGCCTTCCGAGGCGCGGCTGAGCTGCGACAGGGCGATCAGCGGAACGCCGAGTTCTTTCGCCAAACCCTTCAAATCACGGGAGATCTGCGAAACTTCGGTCTGCCGGCTCTCGATTTTGCCCTTGCCGCGAATGAGTTGCAGGTAGTCCACGATGAGCAGATCCAGCCCGTGCTGCGCCTTGAGGCGGCGGGCCTTGGCGCGCATTTCCATCACCGTGATGCCCGGCGTGTCGTCAATAAAGATTTTGGCCGATGTGAGCGCCTGCAAGGCTTCGGCCAGTTTCGCCCATTCGTCCTTGCCGAGAAACCCGCCGCGCATCCGCTGGGAATCGACCATGCCCTCGGCGCAGAGCATGCGCAGGACGAGCGATTCCTTCGACATTTCGAGCGAATAGACGCCGACGGTCTTGCCGCCCGCGACGGCGACGTTCTGGGCGATGTTCAGGCAGAAAGCGGTTTTTCCCATCGACGGACGGGCGGCGACGATAATCAGGTCGGATGGCTGGAGGCCGTTGGTCATCCGGTCGAGGTCGGTGAAGCCGGTCCAGAGGCCGGTGAGCGCGTCGGGCCGGTTCTGGGCGTCCTCGACCTGCGCGAGCTGTTCGCGGGCGACGTCGGCGACCGCGACGAAGCCGGAGCGGATGCGCGCTTCGCCGACTTCGAAAATCGCCTTTTCGAGATTGTCGATGAGGGTTTCGGCGTCGTCGCCCTGCTCGAAACAGGCGGCCATGCCGTCCTGGCAGACCTGAATCGCCCGCCGGAGCATCGCGCCGTCCTTGATGATCCGGGCGTAGGCTTCGAGGTTCGACGGCAGCGCGTAGGTGTCGATGAGCGACGAGAGAAACGTGACCCCGCCGACGAGTTCGAGCTGGTTGCGGCGCGAGAGCGCGTTGGCGAGCGTCGTCGGGTCGATGGGCTGGCCGGTCCCGGACAGCTCGGTCATCCGTTCGAAAATCAGGCGGTGGCTGTCGCGGAAGAAATCCTCGGGCTTGAGGAGTTCGGTCGCCGTGTTGCAGACGCTTTCGTCGAGCAGAATCGCCGCCAGTACGCTGCGCTCGGCTTCGAGATCGTGCGGCAGGGCACGCTCGGCGGCGAGGTCGGACGGGGATGTCTGCGTTCCCTGACGAGGCGACATAGGCGAAAGACGGACGCTTGAAGTAAGGGGAAAAATCGGACGCCAACTCTAAAGCGGCATCCCGGAAACGACAAGGGCGGAGCGTCGTCCGTGTACACGGGAACGCTTCCGCCCTTGGCAGTCAAACCGTCGGCGTGAAACTAGGACGCGGCCGGCGCTTCTTCCGGCGCAACCGTGACCTTGACCGTCGCCGTCACGTCGCGATGCAACTTGACGGGAATGTCGAATTCGCCGATTTCCTTGATCGGGTCCTTGAGCACCACCTTGCGGCGTTCGATCTCGATGCCCTTCGCGTTGAGCGCTTCGGCCACGTCGATCGAGGTCACCGAACCGTAGAGGTTCCCGTGATCGCCCACCTTGCGGGTGAAGACGAGCGCGGTCGCGGCGAGCTTTTCGGACAGCGACACGGCCGTCGCCTTCTCTTCCGCCGCCTGCTTCGACAGACGGAGGCGTTCCCGCTCGATCACTTTCAGGTTGGCGGTCGTGGCCGCCATCGCAAGGCCCTTGGGAATCAGATAGTTACGGCCATAACCGGCCTTCACTTTCACAATGTCGCCGCGGACGCCGAGATTGTCCACATTTTCCTTCAACAACAATTCCATCAACATGACTTCAGTCCTCTTCCCTTCGATTACTCATCGGCCCCGGCGGGGGCGGCAGCTTCGGCCCGGCGAGCGGCCCGACCGGCGGCGCGGCGCGCGCGACGATCCTGCATTTTCTTCGCCCGCTTGAGTTCCTCATCAGTCCGCACCGTCAGGTAGCGGATGACCGGATCGAGCACGCGCAGACGGCGTTCCGTCTCGGCGATTTCCTGTCCGGTGCCGTTGAGGTGGAGCAGCACGTAGTAGCCATCGCGGTACTTGCGGCTTCCCTTGCGGATTTCATAGGCCAGTTGGCGACGGCCCAGCTTGTCGACCTTGGCGACGTCGCCGCCCTTGTCGATGACACCCTGCGTCAGTTGACCGACGATTTTATCGACGTCATCTTCTTCAATGGTGGGTTCGAGGATGAACATCACCTCGTAGATCCGGTTCTTGTCCAAATTCACTGCCATTCTCCTTCCGGTTTCAGTTCCGAGGAACTAAAGCCTCCGCGAACGGTTTCGAGTCGCGCGGAAGCAAGGGTTGCAACACCATTCCGGGCCGGGGCTGCGCCAGTGCGCGCCGCGATCCGATTCAATTGAACTTTGCCATCGTCGGATCGACGCCGAGCGTCACCCACGATTCAATGGCCTCGACGGCGGTCTGCACCAGATCGGGCAGCGCCTGCCGTTCCTTCGGCGAAAACTTGGCGAGCACGAAGTCCGCCAGATCGCCGACCGGGTGGTCGGGCTGAATGCCGAAGCGCAGTCGCGCGTACTTTTCGGTCTTCAGCTTTGCCGTGAGCGATTTCAGTCCGTTGTGACCGCCCGCGCTGCCCTGTCCCCGCAACCGCAGCTTTCCGAACGGAATCGCCACTTCATCGAGCACAACCAGCAGATCGGTGGTCGGGTCGCAGCCATGCTTGGCGCAGAGGGGCGCGACCGACTGTCCGCTCAGATTCATGTAGGTCTGCGGCTTGACGAGCAGGACCGGCTCGCCGCCGATCGTGACCCGTCCGGTCAGGGCTTCGCACTCGGCCAGCCGAATTGGCTTGGCGGCGGCGGCCGCGACGGCATCCACCACCAGAAAACCGATATTGTGCCGGGTCAGCGCGTATTCTTCACCCGGATTGCCCAATCCGACGACCAGCTTCACGAAAAACCTACTTCTTGCCCTTTTTGGCTTCCGCCGCTTCGGCCTGGGCCGTCTGCGTGGACTGCCGCGTTCCGACCAGACCCGCGACCAACTGGTTGGGCGGCGACATCAGCTTGATGCCGTCCGGCAACTCGACCTGATTCGCGTGAATGCGCTCGCCGATGGCCAGATCCTTGACGTTCACCGTGATCTCGGACGGCATGTGGACCGGGAGGCACAGCACCGTCAGCGTCCGGACGCCCTTTTCGAGCACCGCGCCCTGCTTGACGCCGGCCGGTTCGCCCACGAGCTTCAGCGGAATGCGGAGGGTGGTCTTGATGGTCGTGTCGACGCGGAGCAGGTCCAGATGCTGGATCGCGCCGGTGACCGGGTGGATCTGAATGTCCTTGACGACGACCTGTGTGGCCGCCTGGTCCGGGATGTTCAAAAAGAAGACCGTCGAGCGGCTCACCCCGGAACGCAGAAACGCGTTGAATTCCTTGGTGTTGATCGTGCCCGAGACGGGGGTCTGATTCGCGCCGTAGATGCTGACCGGGATGTGACCGGCGCGACGGGCGCGGCGCGAATCGCCCGAACCGAGGGTCGGGCGCGACTGAACGGAAATGGTGACTTCAGAAATCATGACGAAAGCTCCAGCCTGTCTCTCTCAAACTACGCTCATTAAATGAACAATTTGCTGACCGACGCCGAGGTGTGAATCGAGCGGATGGCCTCCGCCAGCAATCCCGCCACACTCAGCGATTTCACCTTCCGCGACAGCGGTTCGCGCAGCGGAATACTGTTGGTGACGACGAGTTCCTTGATCGGCGACTTCTCGATGCGCTCGATGGCGGGTCCGGAGAGCACCGCGTGGGTGCAGCAGGCATAGACTTCGCGCGCCCCGTTGGCGGCGATGCTCTGCGCGACCTGCGTCAGCGATCCGGCGGTATCCACCATGTCGTCCACGATGAGGGCGGTCCGACCTTCCACGTTCCCGACGATGTTCATCACCTCGACGGTGTTCATCTTTTCCTTGTCGCGCCGCTTGTCGGCGAGCGCGAGATCGACATCCAGCCGCTTGGCGTAGGCCCTGGCGCGTTCCACGCCGCCCGCGTCGGGCGCGACCACCACGAGGTCCTGGAGGTTCATCTTCGCGAAGTAGTCGAGCATGACCGGCGCGGCGTACAGATGATCCACCGGAATGTCGAAGAACCCCTGAATCTGTCCCGCGTGCAGATCCATCGTCAGCACCCGGTTCGCCCCGGCGGTGGTGATGATGTTCGCCATCACCTTGGCCGAAATCGGCACCCGCGGGCGATCCTTGCGGTCCTTGCGGGCATACCCGAAATAGGGAATGACGGCGGTCACGCGATCAGCCGACGAACGCCGGAACGCATCCAGCATGATCAGCAGTTCGACGATGTTGCCGTCCACCGGCGGACAGGTCGGCTGCACGATGAAGACATCCGCCCCGCGGACGTTTTCATTGATCTGGTAGTTGAATTCGCCGTCGCTGAAGCGCGCAGTGTTCGCTTCCCCGAGCTGAATCCCCAGATACCGGCAGATTTCCTCCGCCAACGGACGATTGGCATTCCCGCTAAACACG
>JAAFHI010000286.1 GCA_013298335.1 Actinomycetota bacterium | reverse complement strand
GCATCCGCTCTTTTTTTTGCGTTTTGGACTTCGAAAAACGGGTTCTACCGGATTGAAAGCTTGACCGTGTAACTCGACGCCCGGCCCCCGGCGTTCTTTTTCTTCACGACCAGCATGAAATCGCCGTCCTCGGGAAGCGTGGCCGAACCGCCGTCGAGTTCGACCGGGTTTCCGCTCGGACTGGTCAGCACAACCTCAATCGTATCCTCCGGCTTGTCGGTGATGGCAATCGTTACCGTCTGCCCACCCCTGGCTCCGAAGACGTATTCCGCTTCCTCGTCCCCGCGAACGGTCCCTGTCACGGTCCCGGCATTCGAATTGCGGGGAAACTTGATGCGGTTCGGTTCCGCCTTGCCGCCCTGGGCCGAAACGACTGCCCCGCCCAGACCGCCCGCCAGTACCGCCGTCATCATGACGCTCAGAATGATTTTCTTCATTGTACCTTCCTCGAAAGAATTGTTTTTGTGTAACTGTTCAGAGTCCCCCGCTTTAGTGGGGAGAATTTCGGAAATTCGACCATTTTTCCGCCTACTTCCCCGAAAAATCATGGGCGAAGTCTGAATTTTTCCTCAGAAAAAATCCGACTGCCGCGCTTTTTTCCCGCTAAAGCGGGAGACTCTGAACAGTTACGTTTTTGTTTCACCGAGTCGGCAAACCCTCGGCGATGGTGACCTGTATTTTCTGCGACTGCTTGGTTTTGCCGAAGGTCATCGTCACCGTGTACTCGCCGCTCGGAACGAATTTCTGTCCCTCGCTGCCGTACTCGACGAGCAGATCCTTCGTCATCTTCAAATCCCACGTAACCCGGTTCAACCCCGGCACGCCGGGTGCGTTCAAATTCGCCACGGCCTGCCCGGCGGCGTTGGTGATGGCCAGCTTGACCGGTTCGCCGGTGTAGGACTTCACGACCACATTGAAAGTTGCCCCGAAAAACGGGTTTTCGCCCCGTAAAAATGTCGTTCCGGCGGAATCCTTCCAGCCGGAAAGCGGAATCGCGCCGTAGGCCGGACGCGGCGCGGCCAGAAAGGCGTCCTTGACGACGTTTTCGGGGGTCATCTCTTCCAGCGGGCGGATGTCGTCAATAATGAACAGGCTGCGCCCGTGGGTACCGATGACGAGGTCGAGATCGCGCGGATGAATCACCAGGTCGTCCACCGCGACCGTCGGCAGCCCGCCGAACTTCACCCAGTTCCCGCCCCGGTCGAGACTCATGAACAGCCCGAATTCGGTGCCGACAAAGAGCAGATTCGGATTTTTGACGCCTTCCCGTATCACTTTGGCCGGGCCGTCCTTCGGCAGGTTCGCGGCGATGTCCTGCCACGTCCTGCCGCCGTCCGCCGTGCGATAGACAAATGGCGCATAGCCCGCGCCGCGATGGGCGTCCACCACGAGGTAGGCGACCTGCGCGTCGAACCGGCTCGCCTCGATCCGGTTGATCCACTGTCCCTTCACCGCCGCCGGAAGATTCGCCGTGAGATCAGTCCACGAACCGCCGTCGTTGTCGGTCATCCAGAGCTTTCCGTCGTCCGTGCCGGCCCAGAGCAGGCCCGCCTTGAGCGGGGATTCCGCCAGCGAATAGACCACGCCGTAGGTTTCCGCGCCGCTGCCGGTCGTCATGACCTTCGCCGCGTCCTGTGTGGACAGGTCCGGGCTGATGACTTTCCAGAGTTCGGCCCGGTTGGTCAGCTTGAAAACCCGGTTCCCGGCCAGATAGAGCGCGCCCTTCGAATGGACACTGCCGATGAGCGGCGAATTCCAGTGGAAACGGAAGCCGGTTTGCCCTTCCGCCGGTTCGGGACGCAACTGCTTCGCTTCCCCGCTTTTCAGATTGAACCGATGCACGAAGCCAGACTGCGACTCGGCGTAGACGATGTTCGGGTCGTCCGGGTCAAACACGCAGTAGAACCCGTCGCCGCCTTCGATGTTCGTCCAGTTCTCGTTGAGGATGCCGTCCTTGTTCCAGACCGCGCTCGGCCCGACCCAGTTGAGGTTGTCCTGCAAGCCGCCCGCGATGCGATAGGGCGAACTCATATCGACCGCGATGCGGTAGAACTCGCCCGCCGCCATCCGGTTGAGGTGATCCCAGCCCTTGCCCGCGCCGTAGCTCTGGTACAGCCCGCCGTCCGAACCGAGCAGAACGTGTTTCGGATTGCGCGGGTCAATCGCCAGTTCATGCAGATCGGAATGGATGCCCTGAGCGGAATCCTCGCGGAAAACCTTCCCGCCATCGTCGGAAACGTGCAGGGTAAAGCCCAGAACGTACACGCGCTGGCTGTTTTCCGGGTCAATCCGAATCTGGCTGAAGTAGAACGGGCGCGGATTCAGCGGACTCGTCCGCTTCCACGTCGCACCGCCGTCTTCCGACCGGAACACGCCGCCGCTCTTGCTCGTCACGTCGTCGATGGGTTTGGTCCCGCCCTCGTCGCTCTGGACGACCGCCATCACGATTTTCGGGTCTTTTTTATGGACGCTCAGTCCGATGCGACCGGTGCGGGGAGGAAGGCCGGTTTCGAGTTTCTTCCACGTCGCGCCACCGTCGGTGGATTTGAAGATGCCGCCGACATCCTTGCCGTCGGTGGCGTCGGCCCCCGAGACGAAGGCCCACGGCATCCGCTGCCGGGCATAGAGCGCGGCGTAGACCGTGTTCGGGTCGCTTGGGTCAAGCACCACGTCGCCGCAGCCGAGCCGGTCGGAATAGGGGGCCGCCCCCTGAAGAACCGCTTTCCAGGTCTTGCCGCCGTCGGTCGTCTTGTACAACCCGCGCTCGCCACCCCACCGCCACAAATCGCCCATCGCCGCGACGTAGGCCGTGTTCGGGTCGGTCGGATGAACCACGATGCGCGCAATCGTCTTGCTGTCGCGGAGTCCGACGTTGGTCCAGGAATCGCCGCTGTCGGTCGAAAGGTAGACCCCGTTGCCCCACGACGAACTGTTGCGGTCGTTGGCTTCGCCGGTCCCGACCCAGACGATTTTTCCGTCCGACGGCGCGACCGCGACGGCCCCGATGGCCGCCACGGATTCCTTTTCGAAAATGCCGGAAAACGACGCGCCGTTGTCGGTCGTCTTCATCACGCCGCCGGTCCCGAGACCGACATAAAACGTGGACGGACTCGACAGATCGTAGGACACGGTCGAAACCCGCCCGCCCATGACGCCGGGACCGATACTTCTGGCCTTCAGGCTCTTGAACGCGACGTCGTCGGCCTTCACCCCCACCGGAGCGGGCGTGGTTGGCGCGGGTTGCGTTTCCGCCGGCGCCGGTTTGGGACGTTTTCCCTGGGCCGAAACGGCCACGGGCACGGCGAACGCGGAACCCAGCGTCGCCACGGACAGAACGGAGGACAAAACGATTTTTTTCATTTTCATTTTTCGGGTAAGCAAACTCACGGATGCCCGCCGCCCACCGGTGAGGGAGGCGGCAGGTGATTCGAAGAAGGGGGTTCAAAACTACAGGGAAAAACGCAGATATCCCGTCAACCACAAGACGATGAACGCGAGTACCGCGTACGACACCACCCAGATGGCCGTGCTGACGAACGCGCCGACGATGGCCTTGCCCCACTCGGCGCGAAACGCGACGCGAAAGGCAACGATCCGGATGATCACGATGGCCGCGAGCAGGACATACCACGGCAAAAAGAAGTTTCGGGCCACCGCCGACACGCCCCACAGGGCGATAAACTCCGTCAACACGACCCAGCCGGCCTGCTGGTAGTTGGCTTCGCGGATGCCGGTCGCCCGAATCGAGAACCGGTGCGCCCAGACCTGAATCGCGTAGGAACAGACGGTCAAAAACAGGAATGGCCACTGTTCGAAGGTCTGAAAATCGGCGGAGATGAAGGGCAGGTTCGGCAGCAGAAAAAGAACATTGACCGGACTCATTGAAATTCTCCTTGTAGGGCGGCAAGCGCGGAAAACTCATCGGCGAGCGGATCCACCGGCGACGGCAGCCGGGCTTCGATTTCATTCAGCAGCGGCCCGAGGGTCGAGCGGTCGCGGGCTGAAATCGTCAGGGCTTCGTGGCGTTCGCGGAGACGTTCGACCGCCTCCGGCGACAGCATGTCGGTTTTATTGAACACGAGCAGCCGCGGCAACTTGCCGAGGTCGAGTTCGGAGAGAATGGCCTCGACCGCCTCGATGTGCCGGATGTAGTCAATCGCGCTCGCGTCCACCAGATGAATGAGCAGATCGGATTCCTCGATTTCCTCGAGGGTCGCCTTGAACGCCGAAATCAGCGTTTTCGGCAGATCGCGAATGAACCCCACCGTGTCGTTGATGATGAGGTCGCGGTCGCGCGGCAGACGGAGGCGGCGACTGGTCGGATCGAGCGTCGCGAACATCCGGCTTTCGGCCACCACGTCGCTGTTGGTCAGCGTATTGAGCAGGGTGGATTTTCCGGCGTTGGTATAGCCCACGATGGACACCACCGACAGATCGTGCCGGTCGCGGTTGGCCCGCCGCGAACCGCGGTGCCGCCGGACCTCGCCGACCTGCTTTTCGAGCGCCGCGATGCGGTCGCGCGCGCGCCGGCGATCCACTTCGAGTTTCGTTTCGCCGGGACCGCGCCCGCCGATGCCCCCCGCGAGCCGCGACATTTCAGCGCCATGACCCGAAAGTCGCGGCAAAAGGTATTTCAACTGGGCCAGTTCGACCTGAATCTTGCCCTCCCGCGAGCGGGCGCGCTGGGCGAAAATGTCGAGGATGAGCTGCGTCCGGTCGAGAATCTTCAAATCGGTCGCGGCTTCGATGGTCTTGATCTGGGCGGGCGAGAGGTCCTGATCGAAAAGAATCATGTCGGCGGAACATTGCAGGCAGCGAATGATGATTTCCTGCAACTTCCCTTTTCCGAGCACGGTTTTCGGATCGAGCTTCTGCCGTCGCTGAACCATCGTGTCCACCACGTACAAATCGCAGGACCCCGCCAGTTCGACAAGTTCGTCCATTGATTCCTGCGCGGCGGCGACGGGGCCGGTCGTCACATGCACGAGCACCGCGCGGTCGCGGGTATCGCGGGCGTCGCGCAGCTTGCGCGTCCGGGCGAACTCGGCTTCCAGGTTTTCGATGAGTTCCAGAAAGTCGGTGTCGAAGCGACCGAGCGGCGTCTTCGGCAGGTAGGCCCACGGAAGCAATTCGGGCGGCTTCGGGCGTTCGGTCTCGTCGTCGGAAAAAAGGTCGTCGTCTTCAACCACCGCAACCGGCTGCTTGCGGGTCAAATCGGCGGGGAGAAGGTGGGCGGCGTGGATCCAGCCCGGCAGGCCGTCGTCGGTCACGCTGATGACGCCCAGCAGGTCGAGCCGCAGGAGCGCGAGGTCGTTCAAATCGTCCCGGGTCAGCCCTTCGCCGCTCCCAAGCTGGGTATGCAGCACGCGGAGGCCGCGAAAACGTCCCTGCCCGACGCGGACGCGCTTGAGGTCGGGAATCACGATGCCGCGCGCGTCGCCGACCACGACGCAGTCCACTTCCCCTTTTCGGTCGATGACCACGCCGATCTGGCGGCGGATTTCAGCCGA
>JAAFHI010000723.1 GCA_013298335.1 Actinomycetota bacterium | reverse complement strand
CCAAAAAATCGGGCTGGAAATGGTGGTGAAACCCACACCGGAAATACCCGTCGTCATACCAGTAATTCGTTAATCCGGGGAAAAATGGTGCCGTTTTCCCAGTCGGGCGGCTTGACGACTGCCTTCCGGGATGGATAATCGGCCTCATCACGTCAGCCGTTTCTCTTTCGTCACATCAACAACTCGTCCAGGGTCCTCACCAAAAAAAATCAGGTAGGAGCCTCTTCCGATGCTGTCCCAGATACTGGAGTCGGAATCGCCGGCTCTCCCGCTGGGCCACTATCTCGTTGATCGAACCGGGTGCGTGATTCAATTCACCCCGAACGAAACGGGAAAAACGGACCCCGACGGCGAGTCGACCGGGTTCGACATCTCCGAAGAATTTTCCGTCCTTGCGCTGCCCCGGGCGATTGCCGAATACGCCCGTCGGGATGAACATTGGGTCGGAAACGGTCGGTCCAGCCGCATGACGCTGGCCGGGAACCGCGAACTGACCGCCTTCCCCATTTCATTCGACGGGGCGAAAATGCTCGCGCTCGTCGTCTCCCAGCGTCCGGTCCAGCGACTCGTCAGCGGCGAGTTCGCGACTGGCGGTCTTTCCGCGCGCCAGCTTTCGGCCCTCCTGGCGACGGCCAAGACGATTCACGCCGGGCAGACCATCGAGACGGTCTTTCAATCGCTGGCCCGGGAAGCGGCCAACCTCATCCAGTTTGACCGGGCGAGCATCACCCTTTTTCATCAGGAAACCCGCGAGGTTCAGGTTTTCGCCCTCAACGAACGCACCGAAAGCCAGTTGCGGGTCGGGACTTCGACCCCGGCGGAAAACACGGTCACGGCGTGGGTGGTGGACTCCGGGAAACCGCTCGTGCTGGCCGACATCACCAAGGAAGGCCGGTTTGTCATGTACCCGGACATGATCCGGTCGGGATACCGGTCGGTGCTGTGCTATCCCCTGATGATCGAGGGGAAAACCATCGGGACGCTGAATTTCACCAGCCGCAACGCCAATCAGTACCAGCCGGAAATCGTCTCGGTCGTCGCCCCGCTCGCCGAACAGGCCGCGGTCGCCCTTCTGAACGCCCGGCTGCGCGAGAAACTGGCCGCCGAATCGCTCCGGTTCAAGCGGATCATCCAGGTCGGAAACAACGTCAAGCACCACCTCGGGCCGGAAATCGGCTTCATGAGCGCGCCGACCATCCTCCAGCAGATTTGCGCCACCGCCTGCGACCTCGGCTGGGAACGGGCGGTCTTCGTGCTGCGGGAGCCGAAACCGGATGGCGGCTATTCGAATTTCATCGCGGCCTTCGAAGGCGATTTCACCGAAAACCAGGCCGCCGAACTGACCCAGAACCAGTCGCAACACCTTCCGGTGGAAGGCTTTACCACCACGCCTGGCGCGCGCCAGTCGGGCGTTCACCGGCGGATCGGCGACCACTCGTTCCTGCTCGGCCCGTCGGTTTCGAGCCCGCTGCGGATGTGGCATCCCGGCGAAATTCTTGTCATCCCGCTCGCGCACGAGGGCAAACTGTTCGGCACGCTGAGCGTGGACCGCACCCGGACGCGGATTTCCCCCGACAACGCCGAGGTCGAACCGCTTGAAATGCTGGCCGATCAGGCGACCATCGTCCTCTACAACTGGCGGCTCATCGGACGCCTCCAGTCCCAACTAGCGGAAGTGACCGCCCTGCGGGAACAGGAACGGCTCCGGACCGACCAGCTTCAGCGCACCGAACGCCTGCGGGCGCTCGGGGAACTCGCCTCCGGCGTCGCCCACAACTTCAACAACGCCCTGACCATCATTCAGGGCCGGGTCGGCCTGCTCAAAATGCGCGAACAGGACGAAAAGACCCTCCAGGCGCTCGAAATCATCTATCAGGTGTCGCTCGACGCCGGGAATATCGTCCGACGGATTCAGGACTTCGCCAAAGTCCGGCAGGACCACACCGATTTCATCACCATCGACATGCGGACGCTGACCGATGAAGTAATCGAGGTCACCCGTCCCCGCTGGAAGGACGAAGCCGAAAGCGTCGGACGCATCATCACGCTCGACTGCCGTTCAAACGGCCCGGTTTTCGTGAAAGGCAATCCGACCGAACTGCGCGAAGTGCTGACCAACCTCATCTTCAACTCGGTTGACGCCATGCCGGATGGCGGGGCCATCGAGATTAACCTTGGAACGGTTGAAAACGAGATTCTGGTTTCGGTCACCGACTCCGGGACGGGGATTTCCGAGGAAGTGCTGCAACGGATTTTCGACCCGTTCTTTTCGACCAAGGGCGGACTCGGGACCGGAATGGGTCTGAGCGTCTCGCACAGCATCATTTCGCGCCACCTGGGACGCATCTGGGCGGAAAGCAAACCCGGCGGCGGGACCGTCTTCCAGATTGCGCTCCCCGCCGCCGAACCCGCGATGCCGATTGAGCGCATCGGTCCGCCGTCGCTGCAAATGGTGCGTCCATTGCGGATGCTGGTGATTGACGATGAACGCGGGGTGGGCGAATTCCTGTGCGAACTGCTCGGCGAGATGGGTCATTTCGCGATGTTCGAAACCGATCCCGAAAAGGCGCTCGTCAAACTCGCCAACGAGGCGTTCGACGTTCTTTTCACCGATCTCGGCATGCCGGGCATGAACGGCTGGCAGTTCATCTCCCACGCCCGGAAAATCTACCCGGAAATTCCGATCGTGCTCGTCTCGGGCTGGGCCAACACCCTGAATCCGAACGATCTGCGGACCCACGCCATCCGTTCGATTTCAAAACCGGTCGATATGGACGAACTTCAGGCCACTCTGAAGGACATCACCCGCGAATTGCGCTAATCCGCCGGAATCGGCTCGGCTTTGCGAAAGTCGATTTCAATCGGCTCGGACGTGGCGTGGGCAAACCAGTACCCACCGGACTTTTCCCGAAGGTAAAGGTTTCCAAAGGATTTCCACCGCTTCCGAAGAATTCCCCCAAGGTCCTTTTTGAAGTTCTCGACGTTGAACGGCCACATTTCAAGGGAAACATCCAAAAACAGTGGAT
>JAAFHI010000100.1 GCA_013298335.1 Actinomycetota bacterium | reverse complement strand
GGGTACGAACATCTGCTCGTCGAAACCTCGCCGGAGGGCGTGCGTACAATCACGCTCAACCGGCCCGAAAAACTCAACGCGGTCAATCCGGTGCTGGCCGAGGAACTTCCCGCCGCGATGGCGGAGGCATCCGCCGATGACGCGGTCCGCGCGGTCGTCATCACCGGCGCGGGACGCGGCTTCTGCGCCGGTCTCGAACTCACCCCCGAAAACCTGAAAACCTTCCAGCAGCAGCGGGCCACGCGCGCCGGCAAACTCGACGACCTCTACTGGGTCGGACGCTGGGCGCTCGCCGTCACCGGCTGCGACAAGCCGGTCATCGCCGCCGTCAACGGTCCGAGCGTCGGCGCGGGCTTCGGTCTCGCCCTCGCGGCGGACATCCGCCTCGTCAGTTCGGCGTCTGTGATGACCGCGGGCTATGCCCGGATCGGCCTCTCGCCGGACGCGGGCGTGTCCTACTTCCTGCCGCGCCTCATCGGTCTGTCGCGCGCGACCGAGATGATTCTGACCGCCCGCGACATTTCGCCCGACGAAGCCGGACGCCTCGGCCTCGCGGCGGAAGTTCTTCCGGCGGAAGGATTTGCCGAATCGGTCGCGACCTACGCGAAAAAACTCGCCGCCGGTCCGACCTTCGCCCTCGCGCTGACGAAACGCCTCCTCAACCGGACGCTCGATTCCGACCTCGCCTCGCACCTGCGCGACGAACTCGTCGGCATCCACCAGTGCTTCGGTACGCAGGACGTCGCCGAAGCCATGCGGGCGTTCGGCGAAAAACGGCGACCCAGTTTTGAAGGGAAATAGTCTTGGGAGTCTTGGGAGTCTTGAGAGTCTTGTGGGTCTGGGGAGTCCCAGGAGTTTTTTTCTTTCTTCTGACTCTCAAGACCCCCGAGACCCCCGAGACTCCCAAGACTCCCAAGACTTCAAGGAGATTTTATGTCCAACGAACGCATCACCACCTCGCTCGCCGTCTGGCACGAGTGCGTCGCCGCCGGAGACATGAGCCGGCTCGACGACATTCTCGCCGACGACGTCAGATTTCATTCGCCGGTCGTCTGGAAACCGAAGGACGGCAAGGCGATGGTCAAAACCATTCTTTCGACCGCCGGGTCGGTGTTCGAAAACTTCGCCTACCACCGGGAAATGACCGACGGCACGACCTGGACGCTCGAATTCAGCGCCACCATCGGCGACCGGTCGCTCAAGGGCGTGGACATCATCCGCTTCAATGAAGACGGGAAAATCGTCGAATTCGAGGTGATGGTGCGTCCGGGAACCGGCCTCGAAGCCCTCGGAAACGAAATGGGCCGCCGACTTGCTCAGAGTCTCCCGCTTTAGCGGGAAAATGTTCAAAACAAAGAGCTTTCCCGCTAAAGCGGGAGACTCTGAACTTTTTAAGGGACACCCAATGACCGAACGCATCGTTTCAAAATTCGGAATGCGCTCCACCGCCGCCGAAGTGATTGACGGAATTGACCTTCACGGGAAAACCGCCATCGTGACGGGCGCGACGTCCGGTCTGGGCATCGAGACGGCGCGGGCGCTCGCGGGCGCGGGCGCGGAAGTGTTCATCCCGGCGCGGAATCTCGAAAAGGGCGAAACGGTCGCGGACGGCATCCGCGCCGCCGTTGCAGGCGCGAACATTCACGTTCTGGAACTCGATCTGTCGGATTTCGCGAGCATCCGGCGCTTTACCGATGCGTTTCTCGCGCTCGGAAAGCCAATTCACATCCTTGTTAATAACGCGGCGATCATGGCCTGCCCGCTCGCCCGGACGCCGGAAGGGTTCGAGTCGCAGTTCGCAACCAACCACCTCGGCCACTTCCTGTTCACCGGACGCCTCGCCTCCGCGCTCGCCAGCGGGTCGGCGCGGGTGGTGTCGCTGTCGTCCATCGGGCATCGGCTTTCGCCGGTTCATTTCGAGGATATCCACTTCGAAAAACGGCCCTACGACAAGTGGCTGGCCTACGGGCAGGCGAAAACGGCCAATTCATTGTTCGCGGTGGAACTGAACAACCGCATCGCGCCCCACGGCGGAACGGCGAACGCGGTTCATCCGGGCGGGATCATGACCGGCCTCCAGCAGCACCTGACGACCGAGGAAATGACCGCGATGGGCTGGATCGACTCGGAAGGCAAGCTCAATGCGTTGTTCAAGACCGTCGAACAGGGCGCGGCGACCTCGGTCTGGGCGGCGGTCGCGCCGGAACTCGCGGGACACGGCGGGTTGTACCTCGAAGACTGCAATCAGGCCGAACCGGCGGCACCGGAAAAGCCATATTCCGGCGTTCACGCCCACGCCATCGACCCGGACGCGGCGGCGCGCCTGTGGGTCGAATCGGAAGCGATGGTCGGCGAACGGTTTTCTTTCGCCTGAATCGGCCTGCGGGAGATTGGTACCGTTTGTTTTCACCACGGAGACACAGAGCAAGCACAGAGATTCACGGAGAGGTGAAAAACTCTGTGGTCCTCTGTGTTACCTCTGGGGCTCTGTGGTGAAAATTCTCTTTAAGTGGTTTGTTTGAAAGAACTTCCCCGCTGAAGCGGGTGACTCTGAACGCATGGGAGCAGTCATGGAAAAACATTTTCAACCGGACATTCTGAAAGATCTCCACGTCGTCGTGACCGGCGGCGGCAGCGGCCTCGGGCGCTCGATGGCGATGCGGTTCGCCGAACTCGGCGCGGCGGTGACCATCGGCGGACGCCGTCCCGAACCGCTCGCGGAAACGGTCGCGGCGATTCGCGAAGCCGGCGGACGCGCCGAAGGCATCGAGTTGAATATTCGCGAAGTCGAAGCGGTGGAAACCTTCATCGCCGAAGCCGAAAAGCGGCAGGGGAACGTCACGCGGCTGGTCAACAACGCCGCCGGGAACTTCCTCGCGCCGACCGACCAGCTTTCACCGAACGGCTTTGACGCCATCGTGAAAACCAATCTGTACGGCAGCTTTTATGCCACGCAGGCGGTCGGAAAACGCTGGATCGAACGCCAGGAGCACGGCGCAATCATTTCAATTACAACGACTTACACGCAGTTCGGGAGCGCGTTTCTGATTCCGAGCGCGGCGTCGAAGGCGGGTATCGAGGCGATGACCAAATCGCTCGCGGCGGAGTGGGGCTGCTACGGCATCCGGCTGAACTGCATTGCGCCGGGACCGTTCCCGACGCCGGGCGCGTGGGAACGGCTCATGCCGGACCCGAAACTTGAAGCCAAAATGATGAACCGGATTCCGCTCAAACGACACGGCGAACACCGCGAACTGACCGATCTCGCGACGTTTCTCCTGAGCGACATCAGCAGCTACTGCACCGGCGCAGTCTTCACCATCGACGGCGGCGAAGTGCTGACGAGCGGCGGCGAGTTCAATTTCCTCACCGAACTGCCCCGCGAACAGATGCTGGCGGCGTTCTCGAAAATGCGGAAGTAGCCCTGCCCTCAAGGACAGGGCTACCCGCTTCAAGCCCCGTAAACGGGGCTAAGAATCTATTTTTCAGTATTTTAGCCCCGTTCACGGGGCTTGCTTTCGAATAGCCCGGTCCTTGAGGGCCGGGTGGTTTGGCAGAGTCGGGAACGGTGGGAACGTCGCCTACCGCACATTACAAATGGATATTGAAAATGCTACGGTGCGGTTTCCTCTCCCAATGGCATCCCCTATGCCAATTTCTCTTTGAAGGTTTTACACACTCATGACGGCTGCGACTGCACTCAAACCGACCCACGGCGGGCCTTCCCGCGTGGTCATCTGCGGCGGCGGACTGGCCGGTCTCGCCGCGGCGAAAACACTCGTCGACAACGGATTCGAAGTCGAACTGCTCGAACAGCGCCCGATTCTGGGCGGCAAGGTTTCGTCGTGGCGCGACAAGGACGGCGACTGGATCGAGACCGGGCTGCATGTCTTTTTCGGGGCCTACGTCGAGATTTACGAACTGATGCGGGAACTCGGGACCTACAACCGGATTCTCTGGAAGGAGCACAAGCTGACCTACACGCTCGACAAGGGCGAACGCTTCAGCTTCCGGACGACCAAGCTCCCTTCCCCGCTCCATCTCATGCCCGCCGTGTTCGAAAACAAGTATTTCGGCCTTGGCGAAAAGCTCACGCTCGGCAAATCGCTGTTCCCGATGCTGTTCGGGTCGGAGAAGTACTATGCCGAGCAGGACAACTACACCTATCAGGAATGGCACCAGCGCTGGGGCATCAATGAAAAGATGCTCAAGAAGATGTTCCTGCCGATGACGCTGTCGCTGAAATTCATGCCGCCGGAGGAAATTTCGGCGAAGGTCGTGCTCGACGTGGCGGGGACCTTCCTGCGCGAGCCGGACGCCTCGAAGATGGGCTTCCTCAAGGGATCGCCCCAGGAGCACCTGACCGGACCGCTCTGCGACTACATCGTGAAGAACGGCGGCAAAATCCGGACCGGCTGCAACGTGAAGACGCTGCTGCTCGACGAGCGGAAGAACATTTCCGGCATCGAACTGATGGACGGCGAGCGGGTGACCGGCGATTACTACATGACGGCGCTGCCGATCCACAAACTCCAGCGGGTACTGCCGTCGGAACTCAAGGAAAACCCGTTTTTCGGCGATCTCGACAAGTTCGAGGGCGTGCCGGTCATCACGGTCCAGATGTGGCTCGACCGGCAGGTGACGTTCATCGACAACATTCTCTTCTGTCCGGACGGCATCATTCCGGTCTACGCCGACTTCGGCAACACGACGCCCGACTACTTCCTCGACCAGAAGGCCGAAATGGCCCAGCGCCGGTCGCGGCTGGAGTTCGTCGTCGCGCCCGCGAAGAACCTGATGCACCTGAGCGACGAGGAAATCGTGGCCCGCGTGTGGGACAACGTGCAGTCGTGTTTCCCGAACAGCGCGCCGAAGGCGAAGATCACGAAATCGGCGGTCGTGCGCGTGCCGCAGTCGGTCTTTGCGACCAAGCCGGGCATCGACAAGTACCGCCCGACGCAGAAAACGCCGGTCCCGAACTTCTTCCTTGCGGGCGGCTACACGCAGCAGCGGTTCTACGACAGCATGGAGGGCGCGGTCTCCAGCGGTCGCCGCGCGGCGCGGGCGCTGCTCGAAACCCATCGCGGACAGGCCGCCGGAAGGTAACGGCTTCGTCTTCCAGACAATGCGGGGCGCGCTCACCGGGGTGCGCCCCTTCTCTTTTCAGGTGGAAAATTTCCTCAAAGAAAGGTGTATCCGATGCCCCCCTCCATCCATCTCCGGGCCGCACTCCCTGACGATCTTGCGTTTTTGCGCCGCCTCTACGCCGACACCCGCCGCGCGGAAGTGGCGGCTTTCGGCTGGAACGAGGCACAGGCGGAAGCCTTTCTGGACATGCAGTTCGACATGCAGCGGCGCGCCTATGCGGGGAACTACCCGGAAGCGGATCACACAATCGTCGAAGTTGACGGACATCCCGTCGGGCGTCTGCTCGTCAACCGGACGGCCACCGAATTCCGCCTGGTGGATATCGCCTTTCTGACGGACGCCCGCGGCGGCGGCATCGGAACGCGCCTGCTCGCCGACCTTGCCGCCGAAGCGGATGCGGCCAACGTTCCCGTCAGACTGAGCGTACTGGTCGGGAATCCGGCCATCCGGCTCTATCGACGCGCCGGATTCGAGGAAATCGGCGGCGACGGGATGTACGTGGAGATGGAGCGGCAGAAAAGGATGAAGGATGAAGGATGAAGGATGAAGGATGAAGGATGAAGGATGAAGGATGAAGGATGAAGGATGAAGGATGAAGGATGAAGGATGAAGGATGAAGGAAATGGTCGGTTTTCGGCCTGCTCTGTCAATCAGTTTTTTCAAGTTTCAGCCGTTTTTTTCATCCTTCCGCCTTCATCCTTCATCCTTTCCTTTTCATCCTTCCGCGAGCCGGGCGCGACGATTGTTCGGCAGGTAGTGGTTGAAGGTGGCGATGACGTTTTGGCGTCCGTCGGCGTCGGGCTGGCCGGTTGGGACGAGGAAAAGCTGGAACCCGCCCAGATCGGCGGAGGCGCAATCGTAGGTTCCCTGGGGCAGCGCATCGCCGTCGAAGGCGATCCGTACTTCAAAGGCTTCCCGCCGAATGGTTTTCGGAAGCCGTTCGAAGGTTGAAATCGGCAGGGACCTGACTTCGGCGACGGTGGCGGCGAGCCGACCGGAGTCGGTGAAGACATAAAAGGGTTTATCGGCTGAAGCCTCGAATTTGGACGCCGTCAGCAAACCGGGCCCGGTGGCAAATTGCGCCGCGAGTGCGGAAACGGAGTCAGTGGACAAAACGACGGTGGCGGCGGCGAAGGCCGCACCGGTTTTCAGAAAGGACCGGCGGTCGGACGTCTTCTTCATGATTGAACCTATGTTTCATGAGGTTATTGCAGTATTCCCAAACTACACTCCTCAAACCGGGCCGGACAACCTGAAACCTGACTCAATCGCGAATTTGTCGACGGGTCTTTCCGCACCGATGGCGTCGCTTTGCCGTCACCCACGTCCCATTTCCCAAAAGTTCCGTTTGGAATACCCATCCGGCGGTTGCACCGACCGGACCTGAAAACCGGCTCGCGAGCGCGGTACGCCACAAACCCTGTTTCCGGCCTTCGACCCGTGCCGAATCAGCAGAAACACATACACCCGACACCCTCTCAACCCTAAAAACCCTTCAGTACGCCGACATTACAAAAAATACTGAAATATTTTTCCGCCACTGCGTACCAATTTCCCGGTTCGCCACATTTTATCGTTACCAGCGAAAGAACGATGGCCGCGAACTCCGCCTGTTCGAAAGAGCCGGCGGGAGCCTTCGTTCCTTCGTTGTCCAGCCGATTGTTTCACCTCGATCATTCAACCCGATTTTCAACGACAGCCTTCCGGGAGTTTCAAACTCCATGAGGACCTGACTATGCCCGCCGCCGCCACGATTGACTGTCGCCTTCTGGCCGCCGCCCACTGTGCCTACAGCATCAACTCGACAACCGGACAATACTCGCCACCCGAATACTTCAACGACGCCGTCGGCTGGAACGCCGGATACCCGATTCCGATCAACTCCGGCCAGTCCGACGCAAACATCAACGCCTGCCTGGTCGGTGTGAACACCGACGGCATTCTCATCGCCTTTCGCGGAACGCTCAGCACGGGCGAGAACGAGCAGTCCGTCTGCGACTGGGCGCATGATTTTATGGCGGAACCGGAAACCGTTCCGGATATTCCGGGAATGGTTCACAGCGGCTTCTGGGACGACCTCAATTCCATCTGGTCGGACATCACCCAGGCGGTTCAGACCATGGCCGCGGCGAATCCGGGCGCCCGGCTCTACATCACGGGGCACAGCAAGGGCGGCGCTCTGGCCGTCATCGCCGCCGCGTGTCTGTACTTCACGCCGAACACGGGGTTGCCGGTCCCGACCGCGGTATACACGTTCGCCGCGCCGCACGCCGGGGACGCGACCTTCGCGTCGAATTTTCCGCTCGCGACCATTCCCGTGACGCCCTACGAGAATTACCTCGACATCATCCCGTTCCTTCCGCCGACGCCGGGATTCTTCGAGGTGCTGGCGGCAATTCCCGACGTTCCCCAATCGGTCAAAAATTTTCTTCAGGATGGGGCGAATTGGGACTACTCGGCGCTGGACACGACCTACTACTATATCCAGAAGGATCGGACGGTTGTTCAGAACACCGCCATCCTCACGGTCGAACGAGCCACTGAAATCATCGGCCAGATTCTCATCCTGAATTTCGGGGCGTTTGTGACGGCCCATTCGACTGCCTGCGGCAGCGGCTACATGTCCGGAGTCTGTCCCACGTTGCAGTGTTCCGGCTCGACGCCCGCCTGATTGCCATCCCCATCAAACCTGCCATCCCCATCAAACCGGGAGATGTTCCGCGATGATCCACCCGCGCGGGACGTCTCCCGATGAACCGCCTCGAAACCGATACCGAAAGCCCCATGGACCCTCTCGATCTCGAATCATTCCTTCCGCACCAGGGAACGGATTTTGTATGCTGGATTGATCCTGAACACACCGTTTCCATCCGTCTCGTCTCGGCCACCGAAGTCAGCCGCTCCGCGCACCAGCGGCAATTCGCGCTTCATTTCAGCGGCCCCGGCGACCACTTCATTCAACAGGCGACCTACCTCGTGGCCCATCCCGAACTCGGCGAAACCGAACTGTTCCTCGTCCCCATCGGAAAAACCGGCGACGGGTTCGAATACGAAGCCTTTTTCAACCGACTCATCGAATCCGCGTAAGCGAGGAACGGATGACTTTTTCAGAAGAAGAGACGACGACGTCCG
>JAAFHI010001075.1 GCA_013298335.1 Actinomycetota bacterium | reverse complement strand
ACCGGAAGACACGTCGAAAAATGAATCCGCATCCCGGCAGGGATGCGCAGAACGATTCCTCATGGCGTCAACGCACTTCAGCCTTCATTTCCATGTCGTTTTCAGCACCAAAAACCGTGAACCGTTCATTCACGCCGACTGGCGCGGAAATCTGCATGCCTACCTCGGCGGAATCATTCGAAACCTGAACGGCGTCGCGGAGGCGGTCGGCGGTCCCGCCGATCACGTACACCTGCTGCTTGGCCTCCGTCCGACGCATTGCCTGGCGGATGTGGTTCGTGACCTCAAGCGCGATTCATCCGAATGGGTGAAAAAGGCGACAGGCGTGCAGGGTTTCGGGTGGCAGGAAGGCTACGGCGTGTTCACGGTCAGTCCGAAGCACCTCGAAGCGGTCAGACGATACGTCGCCAATCAGGAAGAACATCACCGGAAACGGACGTTTCAGGATGAATATCTCGAATTTCTTCGGGAAAGCGGCGTCGAGTACGATGAGCGCTACCTCTGGTGATTCTGCGCACCCCGCCGGGGTGCGTGATTGTTTGCCGTTCAACCTTCCGGTGGTGGCGGCGACGCCTCCGGCGTGCGCCTGACCACCGGCTACATTCTTTTCATCCCTGCCGGGATGAAAAACCGACTCGGTAAAACGTTGAACCCTATGGTCAAGGGACGACTGGAAGCCTTCAGCGACGGCGTGATCGCCACCATCGCCTTTACGTGTGGCGGCGGGGATTAAAGGACGATTAAATTTTCCCTGACAGCGCATACCCGCATTGACCGGGCTTTTTCCCGTGCGGTACGTTTCAAAATACAGTCAGTCCAATGTTTCGACCCACCGACGAATTTCAGGGAGGTCCACCGTATGTCGCACCGAACGCTCACCTCAGCGGCCTGCGCGCTATTGCTGACAGCCGGCGCCGGTTCACCCGCCGCGCTCGCCCAGCAACCCGTCAAATCCGCGCCCGAACTCATTGCCTCCACCGCGACGGAAACGTCCGGCCCGGATCGCCCCAACCCGAACGCCCCGCAGGAAATCCATGTCATTTCCGCCCGCGCCGGCGGCATCAATCTCGTCCAGGGGACGGTTTCAATCCGGCGGAAAGCCGATACCGACTGGACCCCCGCCGTGAGCAGCAAGCGGCTCAAGACCGGCGACCGGTTGCGGACCGAAGCCGACGGACGAGCGGAAATCCTGCTCAATCCCGGTTCCTTTCTGCGGCTCGACCACAACGCCGAAATCGAACTCACCAATCCCACGCTCGACGCGCTGGTCATCACCCTGAATCGCGGCACGACGGTTTTCGAAGTCACCGGCACCAACGACACGAAGCTCTACATCACGGTCATCACCCCGCGCGGGCAAATGCTGCTGACGAAGAGCGGGCTGTACCGTATCGGCGTCCGGCCCGACGGCGCGACCGAGGCCATCGTCCGCAAGGGCGAAATCCGGACCGGGACCGCGCAGACCGTCAAGGATGGTCGCGTCGTGGTCCTCGACGGAACGAACGTCAGCGTCGCCGGCATCGACAAAAAAGCCCCGGAGGATGGCTTCGAAACCTGGAGCCGGAATCGCGCGCAGGACCTCGCCTTCGCCAATCAGCGGCTGCGGCGGCAGACGGCCCAGATTCGCGGAACGGTCGGCCAGTATCGCAACGGCGGGGCCTACGGATTCGGCTACGCGCCCTATTTCGGACTGTGGATTTTTGACGCCTCTCTCGGCGGCTACGGCTTCTATCCGTTCTATTCCGGCTGGGGATCGGGGTACTACGGCTATCGGTACAACCACTGCTACGGCCTGCCGTGGCGCGACTTCACCCCGACGGTCCTGCCGCCGCCCCCCCCGACGGGCACGCCGGCAGGCGCGGTCGCGGGCGTCCGGAATCCCGGCGGTTCCAATAGCGGCAGCGTCGCGCCGCCGACCGACGGGAATTTCCAGACCCGTCCGAAATTCCCCGGCACGGGCCCGACCCTGCCGAACGACGGCTCGCTGACGCCCCTTCCGCCACGGCGCTTCCCGGGGGAACAGGAAGTGACCACCATTCGCGGCG
>JAAFHI010000392.1 GCA_013298335.1 Actinomycetota bacterium | reverse complement strand
GACATTTCGGAAAAAAGGAACGCGTCGAATTCGAGGCCATGCTCGATCTGGCGGCTTCCATTCTCCATGACGCAGCCTGCCTGCTGGCGGGCACCGACGAACCGCTGCTCACCCACGCCGACGTCCGCCCGAAACTGGCCGATATCGCCGAACGCTTTACGTTTCAAAGGATTGACGAACTCCTCGAACGTCTTGAAGGACTGCGCCGCGACCTGTCGCGGAACGTCAACCGGACGCTCGCCCTCGAAGCCCTCATCCTCGCCTTCACGGGCTGACCGGCAAGCGTGCGTTGCCGTACATTTTTTTGAATCACCGGAAAAATGTGTGATAGCGTGCCCGCCTTCCGACCGGTCCGTATCCCACCCTGTTTCAGCGCCAGATTCGCGTTATGGTCAACGTCGCCCACGTCGAAATTCTTTTCTCGCCCGAATGGAACGACTGGCGCGCCCGCAATCCGGCCCTCATCCCCGATTTCACCCGCGCGGGCTTCGCCGGACGCACCCTTTCGGGCAAGGATTTTCGCGGTGCTGACTTTACCGGCGCGAATCTCGAAGGGGCGGATTTCACCGGCGCGCTGTTCGAACGCGCCCGCTTCGACAATGCCCGCATGACGGGAGCGAATTTTTCGAAGGCCCGGATGGAAAACGTCATCCTCCGCGGCGTGGATTTGAAAAACGCGAATTTCGAAGGGGCCTCCCTGCCCGGCGCCGATCTGACGCGGGCCAATCTGACCGGCGCGAAGGCGGTCGGGGCGGATTTTTCCTCGGCCCGCATCGAGGCCGCGGATATTCGCGGGGTCAATTTCACCCGTGCGGTCCTGCGGGGTGCCAACTTCACCGGGACCGGCTTTGACGGCGTCACGCTCGAAGGTGCGACGCTCGAACGGGTGACGCTCGACCACGTCGATTTCAGCGGTCTGAATCTCCGGCGCACCGATTTTTCGGAAAGCAGCCTGAAGTACGTCAACTTCCGTGACGCCGACGCCGACGCCGCCAATTTCTCGCGGGCGAAGCTTTTGCAGGCCAATTTCTCGGGGGCCAATCTGACCGGGGCCAATTTTGAACGGGCCGATCTGCCGGATGCGGTGTTTGAACGGGCCGATCTGACCAACGCCCGGTTCACGGCGGCGCGACTCGAAAAGGTCAATCTGACCCTCGCCAATCTCTGGAAAACCTCTTTCAACGAGGCCCGACTGACGGTCACGATCATCGATAAGGATCTCCGCTCGTCCTCATTCCGCAATGCCCTGTTCTCGATGTCGAATCTGGCCGGGTGCGACTTCCGCAAACTCGATCTCAACGGTACAAGTTTTCGTACCTGCCGGCTTGAACGGACGCGCTTCAGCGACGCCACCTGTGAAACCACGACATTCGAAAAATCGGTACTGACCGGCGCATCGCTGCGAAATACCAATCTGGGTCGGGCCAACCTGACCGGCGCGAAACTTGACGAGGCCGATCTGAGCGGGGCCTCGCTGGTTGGCGCGGATCTGACCGACGCGAGTCTCGTCCAGTGCGACCTGCGGTTTGCCAGATTCAATCAGGCCAATCTGACCCGGGCCAGGCTGCGCCGGTGTCATTTGCAGAGCGCCGATTTCAGCGGCGCCATGCTCGACGGGACGAATTTCTGGGCCTCGCGGCTACGCAACACGCGCCTCAAGACCGGATTCAAGTGGCGATTCCTGCTCGGAATGTTCAAAATCGGCTACGCTTCCCGCGAAACGGCATAAGTTTTTTCCTTTTCATCCTTCATCCCTCCTCCTTCATCCTTTTTCCTATGGCTCTCACAACCTACCTCGAAGCAATTCGACAGGCGCTTTTCGAAGAAATGCGGCGCGACCCGAACGTGTTCTGCATCGGCGAGGACATCGCCGAGTACGGCGGAGCGTTCAAGGTCACCGCCGGCCTGCTCGAAGAATTCGGCGACATGCGCGTCGTCGATACTCCTATTTCGGAAGCCGCCATCATCGGGGCCGCCTGCGGCGCGGCCATGATGGGATTCCGCCCGGTCGCGGAGATGCAGTTCATCGACTTCATTTCGTGCGGGTTCGACATGCTCACCAACTACGCCGCGAACAGCCGTTACCGGCAGGGCCTCGGAATTCCGATGGTCGTGCGCGGGCCGTCGGGCGCGGGCGTCCGGGGCGGGCCGTTCCACTCGCTCAATCCCGAATCCTTCTTCATGAATACGCCGGGCCTGAAGATGGTCGAACCCGCGACCGCCTACGACGCGAAGGGTCTGCTCAAGGCGGCCATCCGCGATGACGACCCGGTGCTGTATTTCGAACACAAGTTTCTCTATCGCCGGATCAAGGAAGACCTGCCGGAAGAGGATTACATCGTTCCCATCGGCAAGGCGGTGACACGCCGAGCCGGTTCGGACGTCTCGATCATCACCTTCGGGGCGATGGTCCATGTCGCGCTCGAAGCCGCCGAAAAGCTGGCGGCGGAAGACGACATCGACGTCGAGGTGGTGGACCTGCGGTCGCTACTGCCCTACGACAAGGAAGCCATCGCGAAAACGGTGAGCAAAACCAACAAGGTCATCCTTTTACATGAGGCGACGCTGACCGGCGGCATCGCGGGCGAGTTCGCCGCGTTCATCGCCGAGGAACTGTTCGAGGAACTCGACGGGCCGATCACGCGGGTGGCGTCCATCGACACGCCGACGCCCTACAGCCCGCCGCTTGAAGATTTCTTTTTGCCGAACGCCGAAAAAGTCGCCGCCGCCGTGCGGAAACTCGCGGCGTACTGATGACTTCGACAGAATCGATTTCCAGCGGACGAACCCACGCGCACTCCTTTTCATTCCCGGTGACGTTCGCCAGAATCGGACCTTCGAAGTTGAGCATTCACATTCATTCCACCGAGGAATTCCTATGAGTATCGAAGTCGTGATGCCCCAGATGGGCGAATCCATCACCGAAGGCACGATCATCAAATGGTTGAAGAAGGTCGGCGATGTCGTCGAGCGTGACGAACCGATTTTCGAAATCTCGACCGACAAGGTCGATGCCGAGATTCCGGCGCCCGCCGGCGGCGTCCTGCTCGAAATTCTGGTTGGTGAAAACCAGACCGTCCCCGTCAACGCCATCGTGGCCCGCATCGGCGAAGCGTCCGAAGTCGGCGGCTCGCCCGCGCCCGCCGCGGCGCCCGAACCGGCGGCCCCCGCGGCAGCGGCCAGCAACGGCGCGACCGCCCCGGTCGCTGCGACGCACATCGACGAAGCCGACGTCGAGGACAACGATGCCGAAGATGTCGTCGTCGCGGGCGAACCGCACGGCATCCGCTCGTCGCCGCTCGTCCGGCGCATCGCCCGCGAAAACAGTGTCGATCTGCGCCAGGTCACCGGCACCGGCATCAGCGGACGGGTGACCAAGCACGACATTCTGGCCTTCATCGAAAGCCGCAAGGCCGCGCCGGTCAAACCGACCGCGCCGCTTCCCACGCCGGCCCCGGTCGCCGCTCCCGTGAGCGCGCCGGTTGTTGCTCCGGTCAGCGCCCCCGCCGCGCCGGTGGTCACCGCGCCGGCAGCCCCCGCGGCACCCGCCATTCCGGCCTACTCCGCCAGCGACGCGGTCGACATCGTGCCGATGACCTCGATGCGGAAGAAAATCGCCGAGCGCATGGTCGCGAGCAAGCACACCTCGCCGCACGTCACGTCGGTTTTCGAAATCGACATGACCCACGTCCACAAACTCCGTGAACGCAACAAGCGGAAGTTCGAGGAACAGTACGGCGCGAAGCTCACCTTCATGCCCTTCATCATCAAGGCCGTGGTCGATAGCCTCCGCTCGTGGCCGATCATCAATTCGTCCATCGACGGCGACAACGTCGTCTACAAGAAGAACTTCAACATCGGCATGGCGGTCGCGCTGGACTGGGGCCTGATCGTCCCGGTCATCAAGAACGCCGAGGAAAAGACCCTCGTCGGCCTGTCGCGGTCGGTCAACGACCTCGCCTCGCGGTCGCGCAACAAGCAGCTCAAGCCGGATGAAGTCTCCGGCGGCACTTTCACCATCACCAACTACGGCGTGTTCGGCGGCCTTATCGGGACGCCCATCATCAACCAGCCGCAGGTGGCGATTCTGGGCGTGGGCGCGATCGTGAAACGCCCGATGGTGACCGAAGACGACGCCATCGCCATCCGCCACATGGCCTATTTTTCACTTTCCTTCGATCACCGCATCATCGACGGCGCGGTCGCGGACCAGTTCATGGCCCAGTTCAAGAAGACGATGGAAAGCTTCAAGACGACGGAACTTGACTAAAACCAAAGGATGAAGGATGAGGGATGAAGGATGAATCAGGAAAGCCAGGGTTTGGGGCCTAGAATTTCGGAAGCGTGACTTTGCTTCCAGGTTCAGCGGCTGTCGTTATCCTAGCCGAGCTTTTCAGGATTCATTTTCATCCTTCATCCTTCATCCTTCATCCTTTTCCCCGATGTCGTTCAGCAAGACCGAAAACGCATCCGGCGGCCCCGCCCTTCTCCGCGGGTCGTCGAACACGCTTCCCGTTTGGAATGACGAAGCCCGGCAGGCCGACCGGCTGGCCGCCGTCATTCTGGCGGTGCTGCTTGCGGCGTTCCTTTTTTTCATCACGCGCACGCTGACGACCATTCCCGCGCCGCTTCCGGCGGAAGCGCTTTTACTGCGAAAGACGAGCGCGCTGTCGCCGCTGCTCAATCCGACCCTCGGGTCGTTCAC
>JAAFHI010000244.1 GCA_013298335.1 Actinomycetota bacterium | reverse complement strand
CTTCTTACGCGTTTCTTCGAAAATTGTCCTTTTTTTCTTCTCAAAAATGGACGGCGCGGCCTTCCCTGACCAGGCAACCGGCGCTTCCGAAGACTGCCCAGGGCCGGAAAGGTAATTTCTCCTCGTGCAAATCCGAAAGCCCCATTAAACTTGCCGATTCCCTTGGGGGGAACACGCAGGGCTGAATTAGGATGCCCCGAATTTTGAACGTCCTTTGGAAAATTACTTCTTTTGATGTCCACGCTTGCCGCCAACCGTCGAATGTCGATTCCGCGCGCCCTTTTCGCCGAAATGCGGCCACAACAATGGACCAAGAACGTCCTGTTGTTTCCCGCCCTGCTCTTTTCCCAGAATCTGACCAAGTGGCGTGAGACCTCGCTCGTGCTGGCGGCCTTCGGCGTCTTCTGTTTTCTGAGCAGCAGCATCTACTTCCTGAATGACCTGCTCGACATCGAAAACGACCGGGCCCATCCGACGAAATGCAATCGTCCACTGGCCTCCGGGGCGCTTCCGATCAAACTCGGCATTGCCGCGTTCATTGTTTTTTCCGTCGGATCGCTCGGAACCGCCTGGTGGCTCAACCCGCATTTCGGAATTGTCGCGACGGTCTATTTCATTCTCCAGGTCGCCTATTCGATTCGCCTGAAACATCTCGTGATTCTGGATGTGTCCTGTATTGCCGCCGGCTTCGTTCTCCGAACCATCGGCGGCGCCGAAGTCATCGGGGTCGAAATCTCGTCCTGGCTGCTGATCTGCGCGATGCTGCTTTCGCTGTTTCTGGCTTTCGGGAAACGTCGCCATGAACTGATCCTGCTTGAAGACGGCGCCACCGCGCATCGCAAAATCCTCGGTGAATACAGCATTGAACTGCTCGACCAGATGATTT
Organism: Actinomycetota bacterium; assembly: GCA_013298335.1. Taxonomy (GTDB): domain Bacteria; phylum Acidobacteriota; class Blastocatellia; order Chloracidobacteriales; family Chloracidobacteriaceae; genus JAAFHI01. Next base: position 5,092 of record JAAFHI010000244.1, on the reverse strand, counting down.
CGGTCGTCACCGCCGCCACGGTCGTCAGTTACCTTTTTTATACGGTCGCGCCCGAAACGGTGGCCAAGTTCCACACCAAAAACCTCATCTATACGTCTCCGTTCGTGTTGTACGGCATTTTTCGCTACCTCTACCTCATTCACCAGAAACAGCTCGGCGGAAGTCCGGAAAAAGCGCTGCTCAACGATCCCGGCTCAATCATCAACCTGCTTTTGTACGGCCTGGTCTCGGTCATCATCCTCTATTCGAGGTAGGAACCCGCAATATCCGGGCCAACCGGGAAAATTTCATCCGCGTTCACCATATTTTCGGACCGGCAGGACCATTTTCGCGGACGGAAGGCCAAATTTTGCTCCGTACACCCCAGAATCCAGGTCGGATGGGGAAAATTCTTCACGGAACCGGCAAAATTCGAGATTGAACCACCAATTTCCCCCGTGAACACCGTTTTTTCCGCCCTTTCGCCTTTCTGTCGCCAAATTGGAACCAATTCCGGTTCGCCCTTGCGTCTGTTTTCGAACAAATCCATAATCGGAATCACTTCTCAGTATAGATACAGATTATGCGAGCCTTCTCACTGGTTCATTCGGCACAGTTGCGGATTGCGGCGTCTTTTGCGCCGACGATTCTGCGTGCCGGTCTGTTCGCCGATTAGATTTCTCCAGACGCGCCCTTCCCGAAACCGGTCACCGGTCCCATTTTCGCGTTGCTATCCCTGGAGGAGTCTTATGTCCGCTACCATTCAATCAACCGTCAAATTCCCGAAACTCGTCACCGAACTTCCCGGCCCGAAGGCCAAGGAGATCGTCGAGAAAGATCACAAGTTCGTTTCGCCGAGCTATACCCGCGCCTATCCACTCGTGATGAAACGTGGTTACGGCGCGATGATCGAGGATGTTGACGGGAACGTCTTTCTCGATTTCAACGCCGGTGTCGCCGTGCTGGCGACCGGTCACGCGCACCCCGAAATCGTCAAGGCCATCAGCGATCAGGCCGCCGAGTTCGTCCATATCGCGGGAGCGGACTACTACTACCCGCAACTCGCCGAACTGGCTGAAAAATTGCAGGAAGAAACCCCCGGCGACTTCCCCAAACGGGTTCACTTCGGCAATTCCGGGGCGGAAGCCGTGGAATGCGCGCTGAAAGTCGCGATGTATGCCACGCGCCGCCAGAAATTCATCGCCTTCTTCCAGAGTTTCCACGGACGGACGATGGGCGCGCTGTCGCTCACGTCCTCGCGGGCGGCCCAGCGCCTCGGATTCGGTCGCGCGGCCCTCGACGTGACGCACATTCCCTATGCCAACTGTCTGCGCTGCGCCTACGGGAAGACGCCGGATTCCTGCAATGTCGAATGCGTGAAGGTCATCGAGGAACGCCTTTTCAAGACCACCTGCCCCAAGGAAGAAGTGGCGGGCATCGTCGTCGAGGCAGTGCAGGGCGAAGGCGGCTACGTCGTGCCGCCGGCCAAATTCCACAAGGAACTTCGCCGCGTCTGCGATGAAAACGGGATCGTTCTCATTGTTGACGAAGTGCAATCCGGCATCGGACGAACCGGCAAGATGTTTGCCATCGAGCATTTCGACGTGATTCCGGACGTTATCTGCTCCGCCAAGGGCATTGCCTCGGGAATTCCGCTCAGTGCCACTGTTGCAAAGGCCGACCTGATGAACTGGCACGTCGGCGCGCACGCCTCGACCTTCGGCGGCAATCCGGTGGGCATCGCCGCGTCACTCAAGACGCTGGAACTGCTCCACAACGGCTATCTCAAGAACTCGGAAGAGATGGGCGAACGGATGCGGGCGGGTTTGCGGAAACTTCAGGAGAAGTATCCCGAAGTCATCGCCGACGTTCGCGGTCTTGGACTGATGATTGGCGTGGAATTCGTGACCGACCGGGCTTCGATGACGCCGAACCCGGAACTTCGCAACCGGATCGAGCACGAATGCTTCCTGCGGGGTCTGATTCTCCTTGGCGCAGGTGAATCAACCATCCGCTTCTCGCCGCCCCTGATGATTGACGGCGATCAGGTTGACTGCGCGGTGAAAATCTTTGATGAAGCGATTGCGGCGGCGATGAACGCCCAATAAAGGGATCAGGAAACGGGGATCAGGGATCAGGCGTGGGTGAATCGGGGTTGGGAGTCGGCTGGCGACCTGATCCCTGATCCCCGTTTCCTGATCCCTTTTCCTATTTCCGGTAGCGCTTCAAATTCTCGTTCATCTTTTTGTAATTCTCGTTTTTCGGGTCGAGTTCCGCGGCTTTTTGGGCTTCGGCGGCGGCTTCCGGGAATTTTTTCTCGAAAAACGCGATGACCGCGATCTGGGCGTGAACACCCGCCAGATCGGAATTTTTCTTGAGGGCGTTGTCGCCGAGAATCTTGTCGGTCTGTTCGCGGGCGAGGACGTATTGCTTGCGTTCAACGTAGATCTGCGCCAGCGCCAGCCGCGGCGAGGATTCAAGGCTCTTGCGGGTCGCCAGACTGATGGCCGAGCGCGCCTCGTTTTCCGCCTCGGTGAGTTTTCCGGCAAACTTCTTTCGGTTCGAGAAATACTGCCCCATATAGATATAGGCCAGAACGCTGTGGGCATAACACCCATATTCCGGTTCGGGCTTGAGTTCGAGGCACTTCTTTTCCGCCGCAATCGCTTCGTCAATCTTGTTCTGACGGTATTTCAGGACGCCGATGTTCTGGTGCGCGGGAGGAAAATCCGGGTGCGATTTCAAAACCCGGTACACGATGTCTTCCGAGTCGATGATTTTGTCCTGCTCGAAAAGAATTTCGGCTTTTTCAATCAACAACTCGCGGGAATCGGGTTTTTCCTTCAGTTCGGTTTCGATTCCGTTCAGGGCTTCGGACAAATTTCCCGATTCCCTCAGTTCCCGCGAATGTTCGATGGCGGCCCGGATCGAATCGGTTTTTTTGGGGGTTTCGGGCGGCGTATTTCCGATTGCCGGGCCCGGCCTGGGATTGGGGACCAAAAGGAAATATCCACCGATGCCCGCCCCGGCAACCAGAACGAAAAGGACGACAAGCAGGCCCAGAACGAGTCCGAGTCGGGATTTTTTCGGCGTGATTTGCGTCGGCACGACCGGCGGCGGAAACGATCCCGGCGTTTGAAAGACGCTCCCGTTCACCGGAGGCATGGCCGGGGGAAGTGTGGGGCTGTTTCCCGCATACCCAGCATACGTCGGCCCGCTGGTAACCGGCACGGTCGGCACAACCGGGCGCGGCTCGGTGATGACGGTCTGCTGCGGTCCGGTGGAAACCACTCCCCCGCCCCCGGTTGAATTGAACTGTTCCGTTCGCGGGAAAAACCCCGGTGATTGCGTCCGGTCGAAGGTTGATTTTCGAAAAGCGGCTTCGAGTTCCTCGGCGAACGTTCCGGCGGTTGCCTGTCGGGCCGAAGGTTCGCGGGAGAGCGCCCTGATGACCACCTGATCGATTTCAACCGGGATCGAAAATCCCGGACGGACCACATTCATTGAAATCGGCGGAAGCGCGACCCGATTGACCATCTGCGCCTGCGAGGAAGCGCCGGAAAAGGGCGAAGCGCCGGTGAGCATTTCATATGTCACGAGCGCGAGACTGAAAATATCGGCCCGCGCATCCACCGCTTCGCCGAGAACCTGTTCGGGTGCCATGTATTTCGGCGTTCCGATGACGAATCCGGCCTGCGTCACCGATTTCCCGGTTTCATTGGCCGCGATGGACTTGGCGATGCCGAAATCCACGACCTTGACGAAGTCGTCGTTCAGAATCAGGACGTTATCGGGCTTGAGGTCACGGTGGACAATGGACAGCCGGTGTGCCGCATCCAGGGCCTGTGCAATCTGTCTGGAAATATGGATGGCTCTGGCAATCGGCAACGGTGATTCCTGCCGGATGAGTTCTTCGAGGGATTTTCCCTGAATGAACTCCATTGCGAGATAGATGATGCCGTTTTCGGCTTCGCCGAAGTCGTGAATGACGACCGCGTTGGGATGATTGATGCTGCTGGCCAGTTTCGCTTCACGAAGGAACCGCTGCATGGTTTCCGGGCTCTGCTTCAGGTCGGAACGGATAATTTTCACGGCATCCACCCGTCCGAGCATCGCGTGTTGCGCCCGATAGACCGTGCCCATTCCTCCCTGCCCGATCTGGGAGAGGATTTGATAGCGTCCGGCCAAAACCCGCCCGATCAGGGGGTCGCCCGCCACCGTTTGTGGAGCGGCGAATGCGGGCGGCGGCGAAATGACGGTTTCCGCATCCGAGGCCGTCGCGGACATCTGAAGGACACCGCCGTCACGGGGACAGAATTTCATGGTGTCGGCATATTGCTGGCCACACTTTGGGCAAACCTTCATGAATCTCCTCCACCACCGGTTCTTTCAACCTTGCCGGCCCAAATCAACGGCGAAACCATTTTTGGAAGCGCCATCATACGCTGAAAGGGTTGATTCCTTCAAAGCACCGTTTTTTCAGCGCCCTTGATGCCTGAAAATGCCGCGCCCAGCACCAGCCACAGGGTCATGGCGACTTCGCCGTCGCCAAGATTGAAATGCACGATTGAACTCACGCAAAAACCCGTGAGCGCGCCCAAAGCCCCGAGAACGACACCCATAAACACCGGCGGACCACGCTTTTTTTCCGCCGGTTGACGCGAAAGCCGCCGAAGTTGCGCCCAGAGTCCAGTAAAAAGGCAATTTAAAAAGAGCAGGTATACGCACAGGGCCGGAAGGCCGTACCAAACGGCGATCTGGATGTACGTATTGTGAAAATGACCGGGCGGCAGGTCTCCGGCGGCAAAAGCCCCCAATCGGCGGCGAGAATCCTGTCGCTTCCACGTCCGATACCGAGGAGCGGGTGGCGTTTGACCAGTTCCAATCCCTCCTGCCAGACGACGAGCCGCCAGAAAAGACTTCCCTCGCGCTCATCCGTCACGTTCATTTTACGGGTTGAATAGGCAAACCCGATTGCCCCGGTACTTGCCACCAGAAAAAGCGCCAACCAGACCAGCGAGGTCTTCAACGACATCATTCTGAACCGGACCGAAGCCAGAACCATCACGACGGCGCTGACGGCCAGTCCGCCGAGCGGTGCGCGCGTGTAGGT
>JAAFHI010000015.1 GCA_013298335.1 Actinomycetota bacterium | reverse complement strand
GCTTTCCGCCCGCCTGTTTGGCGTCGGGACCGACCGTGACGTTGACGGCGCGGTCCATTACGAGCCGCCCGGTTTTCGATTCCAGCCGCGCGCCGGTGCAGGTGCCCGCGATGTTTTCCTTTGAAAACTCCACCGGGGCATCGGTCGCGCCGACTTCCGCCGCCTGGTCGTAGTTCATGTGGTCCGACTTGACGGTCAGTCCGTCGGTGGTCGTGATGACGACCGCGTTCCTGAATTCGGCTTTCTGTCCCTGCTGGTCGTAATCGCACGCACCCGCCGTGAGTGTGGAGGCAGGCTTGCCCGCCTCGTCGAACGTCTCCAGCTTGACGCCTTCGAGCTGGTGGCGACCATCGGTGAAGGCCGTGTCCTTCGCCGCCGTGAGAATCATCCGGTTCACGCCCTTTTCGGCCTGAACGTACCGGAAATCCGTCTGCACGCCATTGATGTTGACGTCGAGCTTCTTTTTGTCGGTAATGATGGACGGTTTCCGTCCGCGACCGCGCGAGACGAGGTACGACACGAGATACACCGCCGAGAACAGAAAGACGCCGAGGGCGACGAACTTGGCGATGGTGGGCAGGTTGAACCGCATGCGGAATTTCCCCTTTCGGAATCCCCGGCATCATACATGGGAAAGGATGAGGGATGAAGGATGAGGGATGAAAAGTGGCTTTCACCCCGGCAGGTAACAGGTCGGAACCGCCTGGGGGAGCGGGTGGCGGTGCCTGCGCTTCCGTATCGGCGGGGCAATCACAACCCCAGTATTTGCAGGAAGGGATCGATAATCAGCGATGACGGCCCGAGGATGGCGATCAGCGTCCAGGCGCGCGCCAGCGGGACTGGCCACGCGCGCGGATGGAGGCGCAGTTCCGCCAGAACGATCACGCCGTGCAGGATGAAGTAGGACCCCATCGTCAGGGCGGCGCGCGCGTCCAGCGGGACGACCGTCAGCCAGAAGTGCATCAGGCCGCTGACGAAGAAGGTGACGAAGATGCCGAGCCGGACGTGGTGACGTCGAACGAACGGCTGGAACGTGTACCGCCCGAGCCATTCGCTGACCAGCCGATTCCACCGGAATCCCCAGAACTCCCGCACGGTTCGCGACAGAATCGGCGTGTGCTGGTTCGGCGGCACGTAGATTCCCGCCATGAGATAGAAGAGACGCGGGAGTTCGCAGACGAATTCCATCAGCCCGTGAAAGAGCGTCAGCGCGCAGATCATCCGCATGAAGACGAACGTCCAGCCGGTCACCGCGCCGTGGCGCGTCTCGACGAGTCCGAGGATGGAAACCACGACGAGTATTCCCCACCCCGCGATGACGGCGCACCGGTGCATCGAGAACCGGGGTGGCGTCGGGCGGGCGCGGTCAACGTGAAAGAGCGCGAAAAAATGCCACGCGCGCCGCATGGGCGGAAAGTTGCGCGGCGCGGAGGCAATCTGCGTGACTTTCAGAAACGCCAGCAGGATGAGTTGCGCGAGCACCACCCGCAGCAGCGGACGCGGCGGCGCGAACCACGGCAGGATGACGCCCAGACCGATGAAGCCGGCGGCGGCGAGGCGACGCCCGAGGCTTTCCCCGACCGCCAGCACCGCCGCTGTCGCGATCGCGATTTGCGTGTAAATCCATGCCGCCGCAATGAGCATGGCGGTTCGGTCTTCTTTGACGGAGGAGTTCACGCACTTCGAAAATCGGAAATGCGCGGGGGACGCTTCAGCGGGTCGCTCGAAGATGGAGGAGTGAAGGAAGGATGAAAAAAACCGGCTGAAGTCACCCTCCACTGTAACGAAATCAGCGGGGTGTCTCCAACCGGAATGTTTGTGTTGGCGGCGGGAAGCCTTTTACTGACGTCTGACCACTGGCGACCGGCGACCGCTCACCGCAGGTTTCCGCTCGTCACCGCGCGCGCCTGGTAACCGCTGCGCGCCCGCACCTTGGCATCGGGCTGGTTGACCCGGACGCGAAGCCGCCGGTAGCCGCCTTCTTCAAGCGGACGGGTCGGGTAGTAGCCGATAACGTAGACGTGCCGCAGTTCCTCGGCAATCTGCTGGAGGATGCCGCGCATGGTCCCGATGTCGGTAAAGAAGTGGTGTTCGCCGCCCGAAACCGTGGACACATCGCGCATGAACGTCTCGTTCGTTCCCTGCACGGTCGGATCAATCGGCGGCCCCTGGCGGCGGCCCTGCGGGGGCAGAATGTATTCCGGGGTGAATGGCCGACGACGGCGCGGGAAGGGGAACGGGAACGGGAACGGAAATTGAATCTGCCCCGGAGGTCCTTGATTGCCGCCGCCGTTCGGGTCCGCGGTCGGATACTGCACGGAGTAGACCAGAACGTCGGATTCCGTCACCCGGTTGAGGGTCTGCCTGGCGTTGACGGTCTTGCTGGTCGTGTCCTCGCCGTCGCTGAGAAGAATCATCGCCTTCCGGCCTTCAATCGGCGCGAGATAGCTGTCGATGATGGTGTACGCGGCTTCGTACAACTTTGTCCCACCTTCGATTCGGGCCTGATAGATGGCATCGCGCAACTGCCGCCGGTTGCTCGTGAAGGGGCACAACTGTCTGATCTGATCGGAAAACGTGAAGACGCTGACTTTGTCGTCGGCACGGAGGTTGTCGATGAAGGCGTTGGCCGCGTCCTGAATGTCGTTGACGCTGAGGTAGGCGCTCCGGCTCACGTCGAGCACGAGCGCAACGTGAAACGGCACCCGTTCGGTCGTGAAGAACGTGATTTCCTGCTTCACGCCGTCTTCGGCGATGGTGAAGTCGTCCTTCTTCAGAAAGGGAAGGTACTGGCCGTTCAGATCGCTGACCACAACCGGCACGGTGACCACCGTTGCGTCAATGCGGATTACGCCGTCGTCATCCTCGGTCGGCGTCGAGGACGTCCCGCCGGAACGCTGCGGAAGGTTCGGGCCGTCGCGGCGACCGAGCGTCGGACGCTCGCCGCGCTGGTTGGAACCGCTCGGCGGCGGATCGGGCGGCACATACACGTCGTCATCCGGGTCGGGCGACGCGGGCGACGGATCCTGGCGGGGATCGGGCGCGCTGGTCGGCGACTGCCGCCGGTCCGGCGCTTTCCGCTGATTGACGTTCGGATCGCCGACGCCCGTGTCGGACGGGTCGGCGGCGGGCGGCGTGGACGCCGGTGGACGGACTGGCTTGCGCGTGCGCCCGGACTGCGCGAGCGCGGCTGCATCGAGCAGGCAGGTCGCGAGCAACAGCGCCGCGAGCGCGCGTCGCCCGAAGGCGACCATCGGATTCGGTCGGTTCGACATGCCGGAAATCTCCCTTTTCATCAGGTTTGCATCCCTGAGAGTTCGGCGAAAGGCTGTTTCGTTGCTTTCATGAAGACGCATTTTGTCGGCTCCGGTTCGGAAATTTCATGTTTCGAACCGCATTCACCATACCCGAAGACACCGTTGTCCGACGAAACGGTTCTCCGCGCCACCGCCTCGAAGCCACGAGAATTAAGGGTAAGTAAAAGCGAATCAGCACTTTACGCAATTCTCAATTCTCAACTCTCAATTCTCAATTTCCGTTTGGCTTGCCCGCTTTCACCGCCGCCGCTATAGTTTGCGCCGCCCGAAAACTCATGGAGGGTTGGCAGAACGGCTATTGCACCGGTCTTGAAAACCGGCGTCCGAAAGGACTTATGGGTTCGAATCCCATGCCCTCCGCCATGTTCTGATGAAAAGCACGCCCCCGAATGGCGTGCTTTTTGCATTTTGGGCCGGTTCCCGTCACTTTTCCGCATCCGGCCAACCCGGTTCGACGTAAAGGCACTCGAAAGAACCGGCCTGACCGCACCGCGGGGATTTCACCTGCCCCGGCGCACGGCCCACGTGCTAGAGTATTTCGCCCGGATTGTCGCCAGAGAGGTTTGTTGAATCTATGCTGACTACGCTGCTCGCCTTCTTCGCCGTTCTCGGAACGACGGTCGTCATTCATGAATTCGGCCATTTCGCCGCCGCGAAGCTCCTCGGGATGCGCGTCGACGTTTTTTCCGTCGGATTCGGCAAACGCCTTTTCGGCTTTACGCGGGGTGAAACCGACTACCGGCTGTCGCTCCTGCCCCTCGGCGGCTACGTCAAGATCATGGGCATGGAACCCGAGGAAGAGGGCGCGGACGACCCGCGGGCCTACCACAAGCGCCCGAAATGGCACCAGTTCATTGTCCTCGTGGCCGGCCCGGCCATGAACATCGTCCTCGCGCTGGCGATTCCCTTCACCATGGCGATGTTCTTCTTCAAGACGTCGGCCTATCTGAACCAGCCCGCCGTCGTTGGCGCGGTGCCGATCGGCTCGGCGGCGGAAAAGGCCGGCATCAAGGCCGGCGACCGCATCGTGAAATTTGCCGGGATCGACAATCCGACCTGGAGCAAGGTCAAGGACTACACCGCGATCAGCGACAACAAGCCCGTGCCGGTCACCGTTTCGCGCAACGGCGCGGAAGTCTCGCTCACGCTGCTGCCGACCGCCCGCCAGATTGAAGGCAACACCTTCGGCGAAGCCGGCCTGTGGCCCGAAGGAATTCAGGCGGTTCCGCCGGTCGTGGCCGAAGTCGTTCCGGGAACGCCCGCCGCCGCCGCCGGACTGAAAGCGGACGACAAGCTGGTCAAACTCGACAACCAGCCGATTCCGAACTTCTACTGGTTCAAGGATTCGATTCAGGCCTACGGCGACAAGGAAGTCGTTCTCGGCGTTGAGCGTGCCGGGAAAGTCATCGACGTGAAAATCACCCCCCGGCGGGTCGGCGACGACGTCCAGCTCGGATTCCAGCGCGGCCCGCTGCCTCCCGAGCCGACCATCACGGAACGCAAGTCGTTTGCCGGCGCGGCAAAACATGCCTGGGATGAAAACATCCGCATCATCGTGCTGACCGGACAGGTCTTCAAACAGATCTTCAGCGGCCAGCGCAATTTCCGCGATTCGCTTTCCGGCCCCATCGGCATCGCCCGTGAGTCGGGCAAGGCCTATAAGTATCTGGGAATCGAGGGGTTGCTCACGATGACCGCCGTGCTGAGCCTGAACCTCGGCATCTTCAACCTGCTCCCGATTCCGGTGCTCGACGGTGGACACATCCTCATCATCTTCATCGAGACCTTCGTCGGATGGTTCGGGCTGCGCCTGACCAACGCCGTCAAGGCGACGTTCAACTACACCGGGTTCGCGGTGCTGATGATCCTGATGGCGTTCGTCATCTTCAACGACGTGAGCCGCCTGCTTCCGGGCGGCGGCGACAAGAAGCAGCCGCCGCCACCACCGCCACCCGCGTCAGCGGCGCCCGCCACGCCCGGCAAGTGACCGGGCCGGAACCGGAAACAAACGGTCAAGGGCTTGACGGAACCGTCCGTGGCCGCTACTTTTGCCGTTTTCCCAAAACTTCGATGGGTCCACACACGTGAAAGGACGTTTTTAGGCAATGAAGCGTACATATCAACCGAACAACCGCAAACGGGCCAAAACGCATGGCTTCCGCGAACGCATGAGCACGAAAGCCGGTCGGCAGGTGCTCAAGCGCCGCCGCGCCAAAGGCCGCAAACGCTTGACGGTGAAGCATTACTAAAGAGAGTGGCGTGACGCCCGAAGCGGAAAAGCCAATTCCAGAGGCGACGAAACCGGACGTCTCGCAACGGTTCACGAAAGCTGATCGGCTGCTGAAGCCAAATGAATTTCAGCGCGTGTACCGCCGCGGGAAACAACTCCATTCGTCGCTTTTCACCGTGTTCGCCCTGCGGAATCCGCTCGGTCGGACGCGGCTTGGAATTACCGCCAGTCGCAAGACCTCGAAACTGGCGGTGGTCCGCAACCGGTGTCGGCGACTTGTCCGCGAGGCGTTCCGACGCCACCGGGCCCAGTTTCCCGCCGGGTGGGACCTCGTCGTCAACGTCAAGCATCCGCTGACGAAGGCAGCCTACGCGCTGGTCGAAAGCGAACTGGCGCGCTTGCTGAAGAAGTTATGAACGTGCCGAAACAGATCGTGCTGGCGATGATTCGCGCCTACCAGATCGCCATTTCGCCGTTGCTGCCGCCCGTTTGCCGCTTTCAGCCGAGTTGCTCGCGCTACACCGCCGAAGCGGTTGGCCGTTACGGCGTCGTCCGGGGCGGCTGGCTCGGCGTCAAGCGCATCTGTCGGTGCCAGCCGTTCTGCGCCGGCGGCCACGACCCCGTCCCGGATCTCTTCACCACGCGGCCCGCCCGTTAGGAGCCGCGTCCGCGGGGACGGCGGCTGAAAGGACCTCGAACCAACATTTATGGAAAAGACCCGCGTTGCACTGGCCCTCGCTCTCTCGCTCGGCGTGATGCTGGCGTGGCAGTACTTCTTCGCCCCGACGCCGCCAGCCGACAAGAAACCGGTCGAGCAGGCCGCGCCGACGCCGGGTCAGCCGGCCCCGGTACCAGGTGTACCGACACCCGCCCCGGTCGTCGTCCCCGTCACCATGGGGCCGCCGAAAGACGTGACCGTCGAAACCAGTCTCTGGAAGGCGACGTTCTCGAATACCGGCGCGGTGATGACGAAGTTCGTTCTGAAACAGCTTCCCAACGGACGCAAACTCAAGGCCGGCGACGGCTCGCCCGAACTGAACCTGATTTCGACGCGGGCGCACAAGGTTGACGACAAGGTCCCGGCGGAACTCGGTGCGGCCTTTCAGGTCCGGATTCCCGCCGACAAGGCGCTCGAAACCGTTCTCAACACCTCCAACTACACGGTCGGCGACATCACGAGCCTTTCCATTGCGGACGGCGACACGAAGGAACTCACCTTTACGCTGGCCGACGCCACCGGAACGACGGTGACGAAGAAATTCGTCTTCCGCGGCGGTCAGTTCCTCTTCGACTACGTTATGGACGCCCGTCGCGCGGGCCAGCCGATTCCGACGGAAGTCGGCATCGGTCCCAATTTCGGCGATCAGTCGATCAAGGATTACGACGGATACACCCACACGCCGCCGCAGGCGGTCGTCTACGACACGAACTCGCGCTTCATCGGGTTCTCGTCGGTCAAGCCCGAAGCGCCGCAGAATTTCGCCAACGTCTCCTGGGGCGGACTCACCGACCACTACTTTGCCTTCGCCTTCGTTCCCGCCAGACCCGTCGCGACGGCGTCCCTGCACGGCATGCAGGTGGATAGCATCGTGAGCGGCAAAGCGGGCAAACGGGAGTACGTGACGGCCAGTCTCGCGGTCGAAAATGGCGCGGTCAACACCGTCTATCTCGGCCCCAAGGATCGGACCTACCTGCTGGTGGCGAACGGATTCATCCAGAAGGAACGGAAATCCACCGCCGACCTGCGTGGCCTCATCGACTATGGATGGATGTCTTTCATCGTCCGCCCGATGATTCCGCTCCTCGACTGGCTGCTGCGGTTTTTCTACGCCCAGGTCCACAATTACGGCTGGGCAATCGTGCTGGTGACCGTCGTCGTCAACCTGCTGCTCTTCCCGCTGCGCTGGAAAACGGCTTCGTCCTTCCGCAAGGCATCGGTTCACGCGCCGCGCATCAAGGAGCTTCAGGAGCGGTACAAGGAACTCCAGCGCCAGAAGGTCAAAATGGACGACCCGCGGATGCTCCAGCTTCAGAAGGAGCAGATGCAGGCGACGAAGGACAGCCTGCCGGTCATGGGCTGTCTGCCGCTGGTGCTCCAGATGCCGGTGTTCTTCGCGATGTACATCTACCTTCAGCAGTCGGTGGACCTCCGGCAGGCGTTTTTCGCCGGATGGCTGCACGACCTGTCGGCCCCCGACCCGTGGCACATCCTGCCGGTCGCGCTCTGTATCACGCAGATCGGACAGAGCTACCTGATGCCGCAGCCGACGACGGCGCCCGACCCGGCGATGGAGATGCAGCGCAAGATCATGGTCTGGGTCATGCCGATCATTTTCGCGGGTTTCTTCTTCTGGAGCGCGCCGAGCGGACTGGTGGTCTACTGGATGGCCGGCAACATCATCGGCATCGTTTCGCAGCTCATCATCAACCGGATGCTGCCGCCCGTAACGCCGCCCACCGCGACGGCGACCGAGGCCCCGGCCGACGGCAAGAAGAAGAATCTCAAGCCGCGGACGGCCTGAAGGGAATTGAGAATTGAGAATTGAGAGTTACGCGTTCGGGATACCCGGAACGGCGATTCTCGATTCAGGACGCAAGAGGGACTGAACGTGGACGAGATCAACACCATTGAACCGGCGGAAGACGTTTCCGCCGCCGAACCGCTGACCGCCGAGGACGCCGTCGCCGATTTTCTCGACGGCATTCTGGAATACGGAAATCTCAATCTGGATTTCACTTACGAGACGGTCGGCAACGAACTGCACGTCAATTTCACCGGCAAGGACGTGGGCGGGCTGCTCGGACGCGGCGCGGAGTTGCTGAACGCGCTGGAGCATCTCGCCGAGCGCATCGCCGCGCGGTACGCCGCGGGCGAACTGCACGTCCGGTGCGACGCCAACCACTACCGCGCGGGCCGCGAACGCGAACTGCGCCTGATGGCCGACGCGGCGGCGGCGCAGGTCCTGAAACTGCAACGTCCGTTCACCTTCAGCCCGATGAGCGCGTCGGAACGGCGCATCATCCACACGGTACTGACGGCCAACCCGGCGGTCCGGACCGAAAGCATCGGTTCCGGGGACGACCGCAAAATCGTCGTCCATCCCGCCTGATTCACGGTTGAAAATTCCGCCTTCCCATCCGATTGAATTGAATTTTCAGACATTTCACCGCTGTTCACTCTCGAACGCCATTACACAATCACCATTGAGAACCGAAGCACGCATGGATCAGGAGAGTTATCGCGAACGCCCCCTTCGCCGCCGGACGCACGCCCTTTGCGCGGCGCTGCTTGGCGGTCTGCTGCTCGTGACCGGAGGGTGCATCACCTCGAAAGTCACGCTGCCGCCCGTCATTCCGGTGAAATCGGCGGTCCCGGTCACCGAACTCGTCAACCGGATCAACGCCATTCAGGAAATCAAAAGCCTCAAGGCGAGCGCGCAGCTTCAATTCACCGATTACAAGGAATCGAGTCGCGGCACGGGCAAGGCCTACCCTTCGGCGAACGGCTTTCTGGTGCTCCAGCGTCCGCAGCAGATCCGCATGCAGGTGGATGCCTCGCTGCTCGGCAAACTGGCCGACATGACGAGCGACGGCGAGCACTTCACGGTGGCGGTGTTCTATCCGACGGACCGTCGGGCGTTCATCACCGGGACGAACCGCAAACAGTACGCCTTCAACACCAACAAGATGGACGAAAAGGAAGCGAAGGACGTGAGCACGTTCGCGCACCTGCGTCCGCAGCATCTTTCGATGCCGCTGCTTCCGCCGCCGATTCCGACTGCTTCGGGCGAAGTGGGCTACTCGGTGTTTGAATCGCTCCGCGAGGAGACCGAGCCGGGAACGGCGACGGTGCCGGCGCGCCGGGTGACCAAAACCTACTACGTGCTCTACGTCACGTCGCGGCGGGCGGACGGCCAGTGGGTCCCGCAATTCAGCTACTGGTTCGACCGCACGCGCCAGGGCACGCCGCTCGCGCGGCTCGAAGTTTTCGAGGAAAACGGCACCCTGAGCACGGTTTCCGAGTTTGAGGACTACACCAACAACGACGGCACGATGCGCAAACTGCCGAAATCGGTCCGGATCATCCGACCGACCGACGGTTACGCCCTGCGGGTCAGTTTCCGCGAACCGGAAATCAACCCCGAATCGTTGCCGGAAGAGGTCTTCTCGTTGAAAAATGAAGACGGCTTGAAGGCGATAAATCTTGACAAGGAGTAGGGATCAGGGACCAGGAATCAGGGATCAGGCAAAAGGCCAAATCCCACATCCCTGCCCCCTGATCCCTGACCCCTGACCCCTTTTTCCTGATGAAGAACATTGTTGAAGCGCACAATCTGACGATGACCTATCGCGTGGGCAAGATCGACGTCCACGCGCTGAACGGGGTCAGTTTCGAAATCCGGGAAGGCGAGTTCGTCTCGATTGTCGGCCAGTCGGGATCGGGCAAATCGACGTTGCTCCACATCCTCGGCGGACTGCTCCAGCCGACGGCGGGCATCGTGAAAATTGACGGCGAGGACCTCGCGAGCGTGACCGATGCCCAGCGGACCGACATCCGCCGCCGCAAGATCGGCATCGTCTTCCAGCGGTTCAACCTCTTCCCCACCCTCTCGGCGGACGGCAACCTGCGACTCGCCGAGCGGATTCGAGGATCGGCGGCGGGGAACGCCGACCGCCGGGCCAAAATCCTCAAGCTGCTGAACCTCGAACCCCGCATCCATCACAAACCAATCGAGTTGTCGGGCGGCGAACAGCAGCGGGTCGCCGTCGCGCGCGCGCTCATCAACCAGCCGGCGCTGCTGCTGGCTGACGAGCCGACCGGAAACCTCGACACCGAAAACTCCAAAATCGTGCTCGACATGCTGCGCAAGCTGAACGCGGAACTCGGACAGACGGTGGTGATGATTACCCACAATCCGGAAGCGGCATCCATCGGGCAGCGCATCATCAACATGCGCGACGGCCGGATTCTCGACGATCAGGAGACCCGCAAAGGGTAGGCGAAAATGGGAAAGATCTTCGGAATCATCAAGGCAACGGTGCTGTGGCACTACGAACGGGGCTCGTGGCAGTACGACGTACTCTGCGTCCTGATCCTCGCCTTCATCTTCCTGATTCCCGCCGGATTCTTCGACGAACGCAAACCTTCCCAGAAAAACGCGCCGATTCCGATGGGCAGTGCAACCCGACCGGAGTTTTTCAGCGTCAACGACCTGTCGAACGTTGCGCCCGACCGGACGGTCGCCGGATTGCTCGAATCCGCCGGTCGCGACCGGTTGAAACGGCCCGTCCGGGTCAAGCACTTCGAAGTCGTGACCGACGTCACCGGAAAGTACGTCGTCGGCTATAACACTTGGTTTGAATGATTGACGGACGGGCACATAGCGTGCTTCGCTTTCCCGATGCACGGCGCCGAACCGATTCCGTGAGAGATATTCGCAAGGAGAAGATATGAAACGTCTGTATTTTGCGTGCGCCCTGATGCTTTTGAGCGCCGCCGCCTTTTCCGCGAGCGCGCCGCGCGCCGCCGCCGCCCCGATGGCTGCTCCCGACCTCAATACCGTGGTCACCAATCTTCAGGAAGCCAGCCGCCAGTTGAGCGGCCTCAAGGCGACCGTTTCGCATCAGAAGACCAATACCCAGCTCGGCATCCGTGAGCCGCTTCAGATCGGCGACCTGCTGTTCAACAAGAACCCGCGTCGCCTCCGCATCAACTACTCCAAGCCGCAGGTGAAAACCGTGGCGGTCATCGGCGACGAAGCCATCCTGATCGAGCCGAGCCTGAATCAGGCGTTCGTCAGTACCACCAGCAAGGTCGCCGCCAAGACCTCGACCACCAACCTGCTGACCATCCTCACGAGCGGCGCGAAGATTCAACAGAACTTCAACGCGACCTTCAACGGCGAGGAAACCTTCAACGGACAGGCGGTGACGAAAATCACCCTGACGCCGAAAACCGCCGCCGGCTATAACCGCATCGAAGTCTGGGTCAGCCACCAGAACTGGCTGCCGGTCAGACAGATCATCTTCGGCAGGACCGAATACACCGAGATCAAACTGACCAACATCAACCTGATGAAGGCGATTCCCGAAGCGAGCTTCAAGGTTGACTACAGCAAGTACAAAGTCGTTCGGGGATAGCGAAGACGGGGAATAGGGAATAGGGGATGGGGCATGGTGAAAACCAGGTTCCATCCCTTTTTCCATGTCTCAGGGAATGGGGACTACGGCCAGGAGAACGGAAAAGGAGCAGGGCCTGACTTCACCATGCCCCATGCCCTGTCCCCCATCCCCTACCCTCTGATCACAATCCGAATCCCGCTGTCCTCGACCTCGACGAGCGACGGTTCATACTTGATGCGTTTTACCTTGTAAGGCGCGAGATCGGCTTTCAGAAGTTCGATATTGAGCCGCACCGGACGCGAACCGGTCGTGACGACGTCCGTCACCTCGACCGAGGCATAGCCTTCCTTCACGATCAACACCCGATACAGTCCTTCCGGGACGCCGATATGCGCGGCCTGGCCGTGCTTGTCGGTCTCGATGGCGAATCCCGCGCCCGGTCGCGCCGGATAGACCTGCACCCGGACATCGCGAATCGGCTGCTTCGTCCTGAGGTCGTGGATGCTCGCGTACAACCGCGCCCGCTGCCCCGTCTGCGCCGTCACCGGAACGGATTGCGAAGAAACCGCCGCAAGCAACGCGAAAACGGCCAAAAAGCAGATGCGGGGAACGAAACGATGGGCTAGCATGGCGGCCTCCCGAACACACGGAATCCATTCTGAATCTTGTAGTTGCGGAACTTTCCGCCGAACCTTCCACGATGTCAATTCTTCAAGCGATTCTTCTTGGCCTCATCCAGGGACTCACCGAATTCATCCCGGTCAGCAGCACCGCCCACCTCGTCCTCGCCGACAAGCTCTTCAACCTCGATCAGAAACTGTCGCCGGAGCAGATCACCGCCTTCAACGCGGTTATCCAGATGGGCACGCTGGTGGCGGTTATCGCCTATTTTTTCAAGGATTTACTGGAAATTTTCCTGGCATTTTTCGGCGACAATCTCGCCTACGCCAAGACGCGCCAGCCGCTTGGGGAAGCCGCCCGCATGGGGTGGTACATCATCATCGGCACGATCCCGGTCGTCATCATCGGATTTGCCTTCAAGAAACAGATCGAAGGCACTTTCACCAAAAACCTTAACGTCATCGGCGGCGCAATGATCGGCCTCGCCCTCCTGCTCACACTCGCCGAGTTCATCGGATCCCGAAAGTACGATTTAAAAAACCTCACCTGGCTCGATTCCCTCGCCATCGGCTTCGCCCAGGCCTGCGCGCTGATTCCCGGCTCGTCCCGCAGCGGAACGACCATTACCGCCGGCCTGCTCCTCGGTTTCAACCGTGAAACGGCGGCGCGGTTCTCGTTCCTGATGTCGATTCCGGCGGTCGGCGCGGCGGGGGTGCTGGAATTCGTCCGCGGCGTGAAGTACTTCGATTCAACGATGCTCGTCGCCACCGGCGTCGCCACGCTCGTCGCGATGGTCAGCGGGTACGCCGCGATTGCGTTCCTGATGTACTACCTCAAATCGCACAACACCTTTATATTCGTGGGTTACCGGCTCGTCCTCGGCACGGTCATTTTTGCCCTGCTCTGGTTCAAGGTGGTCTCAGCGAACTGACCATTTCCCCTGAAGGCTTTTGAATGAAGAAGTTCCAGGCAGTCATCGCCCTCATCATCGCCCTCGTTTCGGTTCCGGTCAGTGGAAAAGCGCAACAATCGGGAATCCGGTATCAGAAGGCCCCCGCCGAACTGAACCGACGGGCGGAAGAAATCCTGCGGAAACTCTTCGATTCTCCCGCCGACGCCCCCGCCGCTTTCGACGACGCGCTCGTCTGCGGCCCGACGCTCTGGACCGACCTCAAACAGACCGCGCCGCTGACGCCCGAGACGGGCAAGGCGCTCATCGCCATGATTCAGGGACCGCGTCCGGTCAATGCGCAAGGTCGCCGACTCCTCGAAGCGGATGAAAAAACCGCCTTCTGGAAAGCGTTCCGGGCGCGCCACGGCACGGCCCCGAAATCCATCCGTCCGGCGAACGACATTGAAATCAACTACTTCTGGGCGACGATTCCCTTCGACATCGTGGAACCGCTCTACACGCTCGACTTCGGCGACCGGCAGGTCATCGTCAATTTCGCCACCAAGAGCGGCGCGCCGAAAATCTTCTGGATGGATACCGTCGCCGACCTGACCACGCTCGTGGGGTATAAAAACCGGACGCCTTTTGGTTCATTCACCCGAACCGAAGCCGCGCCGACCGGCCCCATCGACCGGACCGACGACCAGACCCCGAAGGACTGGCGGGCCTACGATTACGAGTTCGCCAAAAAGTGCCAGGTGTCGTTCATCCTCCCCGGCGATCCCGGTCCGGGCACCGATGAACCGGTGGCAATCAAGCTCGACCAGATGCTGCGAATGAAAGGCCACACCTTTCTGGCCACCGTCATGCCGACGGGCAGCTTCCTCATCGGCTGCGCCCGGGAACCGTCGGTTCCGCTTTCGGGACTGACCGAGGCCCAGCGGACGACAATCGCGAAGGAACTGGCCGGAGTCAGCATTCGGGGCATCCAGGCCGCAATCAAACAGGCCGGACGCGAGGAAGCCCCGGTGACCTACGGCGAGCCGAAAACAATCAAGGTCGGCGACCGGACAGCGTACGAGCAGCAGGTGACCATTCTGAACTTCGTCGTCCGGGTGCGGGTCCTGATCGTCGGCGAAAATCTTTTCTTCGCCTCGGCCCTGACGACGCCCCAGTCGAACCCGGCGGACGTCGAAGCCTA
>JAAFHI010000764.1 GCA_013298335.1 Actinomycetota bacterium | reverse complement strand
CGGCACTAAAACCGAGTTCTCCATAAAGCATCGGCACATTCGGCAAAATGGTCGGAAACTGGTTGTAGTAATTCACCAGTTGCTGGCCGATCTGGTAGGAGTTGACCGAGGCGATGAACCGCTGCGTGGTCGCTTCCGATCCGATGGCGCTGTTGAACGCCTGAATCAGCGCGTTGATGGCGCAGCCGCCCATGAGCGTGTTGTAGGGCGCGGAACACGAGATGCCCGAATTGATCGGCGTCAACGCCGTCGTCACTGGACTCGTGAACGCCAGCACGTCGGAGGCCGGAATGTTGAGCGCCGTTTCGGCGGCGATGATGTATTGCGCGATGGTCGCGATGTCCTGCGCCTCGCAGTAGCCATAGGCCCCGTTGTTGCTGTTGTCGTATTCGTTTCCGATGGCCCACATGACCGCCGGGCCGGGATTCCCGCCCGCGTAGACCTCGGAGACGATGTCCTGAATCCAGGTTTTCAGTTCGCTGCTCGCGGGCGGACCGCCAGGATTGTTGCTCCGGTTGCTGAAGGCCGTGCCGGTGAAGAAGTTGCTGATCGGAACGATCACGCTCAGACCCAGTTCCTGCGCCATGGCGAGAAAGTTCTGGTGGTTGCGCATCCAGTAGCCGTTCGGTGCCGGGACGCTCCAGTTGTACATCTTGATCGTGTTGCACCCCAGACCCTTGATGGTCTGAAGGTCGTTGCGGCCAACGTTGTTTCCGTCGGTGCTCCAGAGCGCGACGAAATCGTCGTTGGCGAAATCGGTGTCGCCGTACTCGTTCGGGGCGGGCAGCGAGGTGTAGTTCGAGGGGGAAGGTTCCCAGTTCATTCCCTTCATGGGTTGCGGAATGCGGCTGAGTGGCGTGACGGTACTCATTTTTCCAAATCTCCTTGAATTATGGTCGGACGGCGGTCCCGCGGACCGTTGCGTCCGGAATGCAAAAACAAGACGTGCGGAGGGAGGTGGTTCCTTGCGAAATCACTTTTCCTCGTAATTCGGTTCGAAATCGGCAGGCGTCGTGACGAGCAGGCGATCTTTCGGATCGACGCCCAGTCGTTCTTCGAGGCCCTGAATGGCGGTGATGTACTCGTCGAGGGTTGTCGGCTTTTTCTCCCAGTCCGGAAAGGGGAGACGTTGAAGCAATGACTGGTATTGGGCTTGAAGGAATCTCCCCGCAAACTGGCTTGCTTCAACCGACCCAAGTTTCAGGCTTTTGAGGGTCTTCCAGAAGCCTTCCCGGTTTTTCACCGAAAAGGCATGGTGCTGGCGAAACTCACTG
The DNA here is from genome assembly GCA_013298335.1 of Actinomycetota bacterium. GTDB lineage: Bacteria > Acidobacteriota > Blastocatellia > Chloracidobacteriales > Chloracidobacteriaceae > JAAFHI01. Next base: position 1,651 of record JAAFHI010000764.1, on the reverse strand, counting down.
TGAAGTGCTTTCCATTGGGACAGCACTTCCACAGGAACGTGCCGGCTTTCCTCGACGGATTTCAGGTAATTCTCTACCTGCTGGAGTTTTCCGAACGATTCCAGTTGCTCCGGAACCGGTTTGGGGTTCTCCCGGTCATACTGCAACCCGGCATAGCGGGCGATATTGAGCCGGTACGCATCCGTGGGAGAGGCGGACGGTTGCACGAATGCCGGGTGTTCCTTGAGGTTTTCCTGATTCAGCGAGAAGACCCCGCCGACCGGGAAGTGGTCGCTGAAATGCTGCCAGTAGCGCGAGTAATCGCGGTCCCTGGTATCGACCGTGAGGAGTTTCCCCTGCGGGCGGAGTAGACCGACCTCGGCGGATTTCCATTGCTCGTTGTGGATGAAAAAGTCGGCGATCTGGAGATCGAACCACCTTCCCAACGGGTCCTTTTTGGGATTGGTTCCGGAGATGGTCTGGGCAACCAGGAGTTCCAGTTTTTCAACCTGACCCTTTACGGTCAACCGGTTGAGATTTCTCAGAAGCTGCTCGTTTCGAAGTGCCTGATCAAGAAACTTGATGCGTTCCTGGAGTACCTTGACAAGGGAAGTCTCATGGTCGACCTCCTGAATTTTCCGGTTCTGCTCGGCGACTTCCGCTTGTTCCTCCAGAGTTGGAATCGGCAACCGAAACTCCTCTTCCTCTCCTTGGCTCGCTTTCTGTCTTTCGAGGTGAAGTTGGTATTCGAGAATGTTTTTCAGGTGCGTGACACGGGTGCGGTATTCCTGAATATCGGAGTCTTCTTCAATCTCGACATCGTTGGTGCTTCCCCCGGAACCGTTTTTGACGACGGCCTCCGCCGTCAGGTAGTAATCGCCGCCGATAATCAACGGAATGCCTTCTTCTTTCGCCTTTGCCCGAAGGCTGGCCAGGCCCTTTTCGACTTCCGCGAAAATCTCCCGACGGTTGAATTCGGCCACTTCGCCCGAAGAGTCGGATTCGGGTGTCGTATGCACCACGCCGATCCAGGTCGGGGCGGTCTGGGCGCCTCGCCTGAACTGGTAGACGACGATGGGGCGGAAATCCTTTTTGCCCTTGTCCCATCCGACCTTCTGGCCATGTCCGACCTGCTCCATGGTTCCGTTGGTTCTGACCGTAAAGACCTTGTCCACCAGAATGTGGGCGTCCTTGCGGGTCAGCAGCGGATAGAATTCATGCTGGGGATTCTTCCCGCCGGATTGCAGCTCGGGGCCGCGGTGGAGATCGTACTGTTCGCTGTTCCTGAGAAGTTCGGGATTATTCACTTCCTGGAGCGTCAGCAGGTCGAGCCATTCGTTGTTTTCGAAAAGCTCGTCGACATGCGTCCGGATGTTGAAGCTGTGCAGCGCCCGCCCGAGTTGATAGATGGTCTGAACCTTGGGAAGCGTGCCTGCGACGTTGTCCAGCGTGGACAACAGCCCGGAGTAGTCCGTTTCGGGAAGACGCTGAAGCAGGACCTGAAGGTCGCTGCTCGACTTGACCCTCTGCACGGCCTTGAGAATCTTCCCGGCGGGTTGGGCGTAGACCTCGAACTTGCGGAGTTTTTTGATCTGGTCGGCGAATGCGGCGCGTTCCGCCGGCCCGCGGCTGCTTTTCCATTCCGTTTCCCAGTCGATGCCCGCGATAGTTC
>JAAFHI010000223.1 GCA_013298335.1 Actinomycetota bacterium | reverse complement strand
CCGTACTGGAACGTCGTGGAGGAATAGGTAAAGGTTTCCATCCGCCAGAGCAGCGCGGCTTCAGGGGTAACGGCGGCTGGAGATTGTACAGCGACGTCAATCGGGAGCGACCCGGTTTGACCGTTGGCGGTCAGCCTCAAATGCGCCCTTCCAACCGGAGCTGAATTTCCGACCACGATTGAAACTGTCGCCGAACTTCTTGCCGGCTGGGTAACACTTGCAGTCGTGTCAGCCCAGGGTGTGCCCTGTTCGTCGGTCACTTCAGCCGTTGCCCCGTTCAGGTTGTAGCCGAGCACCGTCACCGGGGTGGTCGCGCCACGGGAAACGGTGTTCGGGGTCACCCGAACCAGTCGCGTTCCAAGCGCCGCGCCGTCCCAGGTATTGGAGATTTCAGTCGCCGAATGGGCCGTGTTCGAGAGCCGGACCTCATCCGTGGTCACAAGTGTGTCACTGCCCACCACAAACCGTTCACTGGTTTGAACGACTGGTCCGAAACCGCTCGGGAGATTGCTCGTCGCCACTTGCTGTCCGTCGGTGTAGAGGACAAGCCGGTTGCCTGCCCGGTCCAGTACCATCGTCACCAGATGCCACTGTTCATCGGGTGTTGTGAGAACCCCGGATTTGCCTCGGAGTCGTTTGGATGCCGAGTCGATAATGACCCCACCACCGCCACCGTTGTCGGGCGCGGTTGTGACTTCGGCCACCACACCACTCGCGTCCTGAACCTTGCCACGCAGTTCCCCGGCGGGCGTCAGATACAGTTCAAACTCGGTCGTACCCGGCGATCCGTTGCCCTTGACGAGCAGCGGAGCATCGGAGGAACGGGTCTGGTTCGGATCGACCTTGACCCAAATTTCACCCGTAAAGTCACCGGCCCCGAACGAGAGCGCGCCATTATCCGCAATGGCAACGATCCGCGCGTTGGTCGCCGTGCCGAAACGACCCTCCGGACTGTTGTTGTACCCGTCGTATCCGGTCTGGTTGTAGTCAACGTGGATGTCGAGCGGCCCCGCGTCGATCCCGCCCGGGCCGATGTCATAACAGCCGTCACTGCAATTGGTGATATTGCCGTCGAGATGCCAGAGCAGAACCGTGTCGTTTTCCGGCTGGAACGGCATCTGCGGGCTTTCGGTGTAGGTGAAGCCATCGGCCAGTTCGGCGCTTCCGTGGTTTGTGACCACCGTCACCGCAACCGGACCGAGTACCGATGAAGCCGGAACCGTGGCGTTCAGGCCGCCCAGCCCCGCCAACTGGACATTCGTGGCCGGAATTCCGCCAATGAAGACCGAAGGCGTTGAGGCATAGGTTCCGTTCGTGTCAAACAGACCGTACCCGGAAATCAGGATTTGCGTTCCGCCCAGCTCGGACCCGCCGGAGGGCGACACGGAGTCGATCCGCGGCTGACTTGAAATCGTCAGGGTCGCGGCCCGGTTGGTGATGTTTCCGCGAATGTCGGCAATCTGAAGCGTGAAGGCATGCTGACCGTCCGCGAGGGGTCCGGACGGGGTCAGGGAGAAGGACCCGTTCCGGCCCGAAACAAACAGGGTGGACTGTCCGGTCACATCCGCGCCGTCGAGCGTGACCAGAAGGGTCGCCGGATCGATGTCGCTGAGCAGGTCGGAAAGGCTCGCCGAGAAGTTCCCGTCCGGGAAAGGCGATTCAAGTCCGTCCGCCTGTTGGTAGTTATAGAGAATCGTGTAATCCGGCCCCGTTTGGTCCACGGTCGTGAAGAACCAGGACCGGTTCACCGTCTGAACGTTTCCGGCCAGGTCACGCTGATTTCTAGCCGTCACCTGGAACTGTGTATCGCTCGTGAGCGGCTGATCCGGCACGAAGGTCAATACCCGTCCGGATTGATCGAGCGTCGTGGCCCCGGAAATTGTCCCAAGTCCGTTCGCGTAAAGGTTCAGTACCTGACTAAAATCCTGGGCCGGATCGAGGGCTTCATTGAAGGTCACCGAAACGGTCGTGGTTTGCGGAACTTCCCGCTGGTTGTCGGTCGGGGTGAAGGCGGTCACGAACGGACCGGTTTCATCCTGGGGGTTGGCCGTGACCGTCCCGGTATATCCGCCACCTTGCGGCGTAAAGGTTATGACCGACGAGCCGAGATCAAAGACATTTCCAGAGAAGTACTCACGAATCGTTTCGTTCGAATTCACGGAGAAGCTCGGATTCGCACTAAAGTCGATAATCTGCGTTCCACTTCCGGTTCCGGGCGACAATCCGACCGAAGTGTCAAAAACCGAGGTCGGCATCTGGCGGTACGCGAACTGAACCCTGCCATCGGCGTAGAGCGTTACCTGGTACCGCTTGAAGTTTGACGCAAAACGCGAATCCCACCAGGTGAAGACCGCGCGACCCGGAACGCTCGTATTGACGAAAATACCGAAGTCGGGGCTGTTCCACGCGCCGAACTGGTTCGCCTTGAACGGCGCAATGGCGGGTTGGTTGCCCAAGGAGGGATTCGTATTTCCTTCAGCGAACTGGAAGGTGAGCGCACCGTTCTGGTTCACAAAGACGCTCGACCGCGACTGGCCGTAGAAGTTGAAGGCAAACGGCAGGTTGACCTGCGAGGAGCCGTTCGTGAGCGTGAGTTGCGTGCCGAGATCGTTTTCAAAGCCCGGACGGTTGACGAGCGTGATGTCGCCGACCACGGTGGTACCGCCCGCTACGGGCGCAACCGTGGGAGATGTTCCGAAGAGCGTTTCCGTAACGAACAGTTTCGTCGCCGTGACGGTGATGCTGCCCGCCGAGGTCGTCACCTGCGGGAAGCTGAACGTGCCGTCCGGTCCCGAGGCGGTCGTGAGGTTGCGTTCGGTGATTCTGACCAAAGCGTCGGCGATTGGTTGACCGTTCGCGTCAACGATGCGACCGGTGACGGTCGTGCGCGGATCGGGCGTAATGTTGAGGGTGCGGGTTGCGTTGACCCACAGTTCGCCGTCGGAGACACCTGCCCGCAGTACAAGTTCCTGCACTCCGTAGGGTACGGTCACCCGCGCCGACCAGGTACCGGACTCGCCGCCGGCGAACGTCGCCGGAAAGGACGTGCCGTTGGCGGTTACGAAAAGGGTGCCGTTCGGATTGGCCCGGAGCGGCGTGTCGTCCGCCACCGTGCCGCTGACCGTCAGCGACTGGCCCTCCACGACTGACACACCTTCCGCCGGATTCGTGATGAAGATCGACGGCGCCAGGTTGACGGTGCGGAACGGGGCCGGAAACGATCCACTGTAGTTTCCCGCCACATCTTTGACGTAATTCAGAACGAACCGGTACTGCCAGCCCGTGCTGAGTTCAGACGGCGTGAAGGTCAGGACCGTCCCATCCTGACTGACCGACACCGCTCCCGGCACCGCGCCCTGATAAGTTTCAAAAAGATCATATTTTTGAAGCGTGAGCGCGTCCCCGAAATACTGGGCGGGATCGATCGGTTCGTTGAACTCAACCGTCACAACCGAGGCAGTCGGGACTTCCGTGGCGTTGGGCGCGGGCGTCACCCGGAGCGCAACGGGGCCGGACCGGTCAATGGTCGAGCTTTGGGCGAAGACGCCATACCCGCCCGCGAGGGTCGGAGTCAGGTTGATGAAACTCGATCCCATGTCGAACGGATCAAAGCCGACTCGGGATTGTCCCTGGTAGGTTTTTGACGCGGCCAGGTTCGGAGCAATGGTTCCGTCCGTGGTCGTACGCCAGTCAAGAACCGTCGGGGAGGGCGTGCCGCCGGGGGTGAGCCCGACCTGCCCGGTAAAGACGGTGAACTCGCCGTAGCCGTACTGGATTCGTCCCGAAGCAAAGAGAATGCTCTGGAACAGGATTGCGTTGTCGGAGCCGCGCCAGGACACGACCGCCCGGTTGGCATTCATGTCAACCGTCACCAAATTGCCATAGGGATTTCCAAATACCTGAAGCATCGGGCGACCGTTCGGGAAAGCTTCTGACGGCGAGCCGTTGTCGAAGGCAATCGTTCCGTTTTGGCTAACGATCAGGCTTTGGTAGTCATTGCCCCCGATCCGGACCGGGAACGGCAGGGCGACCGTGTTTTCAAACTCGGTCAGCGCCTGACCTGGCGCGTCGTCGAGCACGGGAAGGGTTGCGATGATGGTTCCGGCGTCAACCGAACCGCGAAGAACCGGCGTGACCGACTGGCTGTCGCCGAAAATCCGATCTTTGCCGAGTCCGGCGTGGGTCAGAACGTGGAAGTCGCCATCGACCGTCGAGACGTTCGTCAGGGTAAAGCGTCCGTCAGCATCGGTTGCTCCCGTGCGGCCCTGAGCCGTGACGGTCGCGTTCAAAACGGGCTGACCATTGGCGTCGAAGACCCGTCCGGTGACGGTCGTTCCGGGATCGGGAATGACCGGGAGCGTCCGGGTGGCAGTGGCGTTCTGACCGACCGAATCGGTCGCCGTGGCCTCGATGGTGACCTGGGTCGCGTCCGAAGGAACGCGGTAAATCGCCTGATATGGCGCGTTGGTCGAACGTCCGAACTCGACGCCGTTGACCGAAAACTTCACTTCCGCCACCGAAGTGTTGTCGGTCGCCGTCGCCCGCAGCGTGAGCCGCTGCCCCTGAACGAGTTCGGCGTTGGCCGTCGGATTGTCGATGGTCACGACCGGAAGCGGATCGGCCACGGTCGTGAATGTTGCCGTGCGTAGGAGGCTCAGGTTGCGGGCGCGGTCCTTCACCTGCAACACAATCGTGTGGGTGCCGTCGGCGAGCGTCACCGGATTCCAGCCAAAGCGATAAGCCGGGTTGGGTTCAGGACCTTGAGCGGTGAGCGTGAAGCCTGTGATGGCCGTGCCGTCGAGCGTTGCAACGAGCGTTGCCGGGTCGATTCCCGATGCGTCATCGGTCAGGTCCGCCGTGAAGATCGGAGTCGGTGGAATCGTGATGGTCGGCGTGTCAATGATTTCCGCGCCGTTGACCGACACGGGGCCGACAACCGGGTTGGTGAAGTCGGACGACGCGAATCCGGTCACGCTCGATCCGACCTGGACGTTTCCAGCCACATCCGTTACACCCGCGACCGTCAAAATGTAGTTGGTCGATTCCACGAGTTCCGTGACGTCGAGCACCAGCCGTCCCTTGCCGTCGGAAAGCGTCGTGACGGTGAGCGTTCCATTGACGGGCTGTCCGGCCAGCGTTGTCACACGCATCACATTCTGGCTTTGAGTGGGCGAGAGCGGCTCGTCGAAGGTCGCCTTGAACTGGTGCGCCAGCGGCACCTGCACCGCGCGGTCAACCGGATCGACGGCGAGCAGCACCGGCGGGATGTCGTCCACGGTGGTGAAAGTTGAAACCACGTTCTTCACCAGTCGGTTGCCGACGCGGTCCGCCAGATTGGTCGTGACGAGCACGGTGTAGGCAGTGGCGTTTGAAAGACGGGTGGTCGGGTGAAGCGTGGCGGTCAGTCCGTCGGCGGACAATGCAAGCGTGGTCTCGACCGGCGTGGACCCGGTCAGCAGGCGGACGGATGACCCGTCGACGGTCGACGGTTTCGCGGGTTCGGAGAAGGTGATGAGGATGTCCGACTCGCGGGGAGCGAGCGCGCCGTTTGCCGGAACATTTGAGGCAACCGAAATCGGCGTGCCGTCGAGCGCGAGATCGCCAAGGTCCACCACCTGACCGTTGGTCGTAAGCACGCCCGAAGTCTCCGCTCCGGCGAGATTGACGAAATCGTCGGCCCGCAGCGAGAAGTTCCCGAGCGGCACCGCGCCGAATCCGAAGCGGCCCGCCGAATTGCTGTAGGCCACAAACGTCGTTCCCATGTAAGCCCCGCTCGTCATGTAAAGCGTGGCCTTCACGTTCGGAATGCCGATAGTGCCGTTCGCGCCGCCGAGCGCGCGGCCCACAACCGTGCCCGCGTCGGAAAGCGTCAATACGGTTTGCGCAATCTGACCCGCGGCCACCGTGCCGCTCGCCGCGCCCACCCCGACCCGGCCCTCAACCGTCAGACTCAAGCTGAATCCGCCCGCCGGAACGCCCGGGAAACGGAACGTGCCGTCGGCCTGTACCGGCGCGGAGAGGCGGATTTCCGGTCCTTCAGAGGTACTGGTATAGCTGACCGTCCCCTGATTGAGCAGTTCGCCGGTACTGTTGCGGGCCGTTCCCTCGATGGTCCCGACACCCGCCAGGCGGACATCCCGGTTTTCAACCGCGCCCGCCGTGGTGAGCGAAAAAGGGTCAGAGTAG
>JAAFHI010001038.1 GCA_013298335.1 Actinomycetota bacterium | reverse complement strand
CTTGACCTGCGTTCCCAGATCAAGGCCAAAGGTGATGAACCGGCGGTCCTGCGGCTTGAAACGCGGCAGCACCGATTCCCCGACGTAGGCATCGCCGTCCAGCACCGTCAGCGGCCCGTTTTCGAGCGTCAGCGGTGAAGTGTTCAACATCCGGATGCCGAACATCGGGCGTTCGCGGTCAATATTCACGTTGAAAAGGGACACCCGCTCGCCGTCCATCTGTTCCTGAAGAATCGGAATCATCGCCGACTGGTTGCGGGAAACCGTCACTGGCTGCGCGACGCGATATTCGAACAGATCGCCGACTTCGCCTCCCTGCGCGGCGGCTGAAACGCCGGTTTCACCGCTGCGGATGGCGGCGGAAAGATCACCGTCGGCGCCCGTCTCGTTCCGACGAAACGCCGGTAACGTTGATCTCAGTCCGTTAATGCTGGTGCTTTGGACGCCATTACTCGATGCCCCTGCCTGAAGTTGGGCAAGGTTCATGAAATTTCGCCCGTTCACCGGCAAATTCGAGGCTGACCCACCGCCAACCCCACGCCCGGTGGCGTTGCCGATTCCCACGGAGCCGGCGCTTTCAGGAATGTTTACTCCTTGCGGAATGGTGCTTGAATCACTGGGAAGGGGTTTCACTTCCCGATATTTGAACAGCGGTTGCTGCAACGGCTGGATGAACGACGTCGGATTTCCCGAAATCAGCGAAAGCGAGACATCCTTCCAATCCTCTTCGCTGACGTTGTCCACGATGGCCCAGCCCTGAAAATACGGACGCCCGGCCTTGTCGAGCACCACCCGGTAGGTCGTTTTCCAGATCGGGGCCGACAGGGTGTAACTCACGACCAGTTCGCGCTCGCCCGCGCCGTCGGACGTGACGACGATGGTTTTGGATTCCTTGCGCCGTTCGGCGGATTTGGCGTCGGCAAAAGTACGAATGTCGCGTTGCGTGTCGCCGTCGAGCAGTTTCAGCGACTTGATGTCGCCCAGATCGAAATTCGCCAGTTCCCCGTCATCGCCGGAAATCACGAGCGTCCGGGTGGTGGTCGTTTTGTCTTTCTCGATGACGACGTTGCGTTCCTCGACGTTGAGCACCGCGCCGCTGACCGTCCGCTGGCCGGTCGAAACGGACACCCGCGCGCCCTGCAACTGGCGCAGGATGCCGAGCATGCCGCCGCCCTGCGAGGCGTCCATCGCGAAGGGCACTTCCGACAGCCGAGCCGCCGTCGGCAGCGACGTGTTGTAGCTCACCGTCTCGATGCGGCCCTTGCCCAGATCGAGCACGACCATTGATTTCAACACGTCGTCAACCTGCGACTGTTTGAAGTCGAGCGCGATTTCTGCCCGACCGGAGATCTTGCCCCGCCGTTCGAAGTAGGCGACGCCGTTGCTGTAGAGAATGACTTTCTTCAGCGGCAGGTTCTGCCGGGCGGCGGAAGAAGTTGAAACCGGCGTTGAGGTGGTTGCAGCCGGACGGCGTTTCGTCCGGGTCTGTCCGAAAGCGGGCTGAACGCACAACCCGAGGACCAAAAGCGCAATGAGTCGCTTCATACCGAGGATTTCCTTTTATTCGAATTTGAGAACGTGATGTTCCGGCACACGTTTTTGCAGCCGGAATGTTCCACGAACCAAACCGAAAGAAAAGGAATTCTCGATTGTTTCAGGTCGTCAAGCCTCGCTCTGGAACCACTCCCGACCAGAACGCCGGCGCAACATTTTCGTGAAAACCGGGCCGTCCGATTTCCGGAACTTTGAAGATTCGTTCATCGTACGCGCGCGATCCTTATATACATGTGATGACACGCCTTGACCCTTACGATTCGAACAGCCGCGGCACGATTTCTCCCGCCGCGCCACGCAGTGAAACATCGGCGAATTCTGAAAGCCGGGTTTCCTCCGGGTTGATTTCGATGATGGCCGCGCCGAGCTGCCGGGCGATTTCGGGAATCCGCGCCGCCGGGTTCACGAGCGCCGACGTTCCGATGACCAGACAGACGTCGCATTCCGCCGCCGCCTGCGCCGCCAGTTCAAACGCGCCGACCGGCAGCATTTCACCGAACAGCACGATGTCCGGACGCAGAATCTCCCCCGTCGGGCTTTTCGGGGGGATTTCGGGCAGCGGGTTTTCCGACAGATCGT
>JAAFHI010000973.1 GCA_013298335.1 Actinomycetota bacterium | reverse complement strand
TGCCCGCCGATTACGAGGCGTTGAAAAAACTGAATGTGGATGTAAAGGGAAAAATCGTCATCACCCGCTACGGCAACTGCTTTCGCGGAGTAAAAGCCAAGGTCGCGGAAGAACATGGCGCGGTCGGACTGCTGATTTACTCCGACCCGTTCGACGACGGGTACGTCAAGGGCGACAAATATCCCGACGGCCCCTTCCGGACCGACAATTGCGTCCAGCGCGGCAGCATCGGCTACACCTTTCTGTGCCCCGGCGACCCGCTGACGCCGGAGGGGCCGTCCATCGAAGGCGCCCCGCGCGTCACGCCGGAAACGGCGCTCGTGCCGCGGATTCCCGTCCAGCCGCTGTCGTACCGCGACGCGCTGCCGATTCTCGAAAATCTGAAAGGGCCGAACGTTCCGACCGGGTGGCAGGGCGGCCTCGCGCTGGCCTACCACGTCGGGGCCGGACCGGCGAAGGTTCACATCAAGCTCGAAATGGATTACCAGCAGCGGAAAATCTGGAACGTCATCGGCATCATTGACGGAAAGAAAACGCCGAACGAATGGATTCTGCTCGGAAACCACCGCGACGCATGGGTTTACGGCGCGGTCGATCCGTCGAGCGGCACGACCGCGATGCTCGAAACCGCCCGGACACTCGGCAGCCAGCTCAAACAGGGGTGGAAGCCGAACCGGTCGATCGTGCTTTGTAGCTGGGACGGCGAGGAATACGGCATGCTCGGCTCGACCGAGTGGGTCGAGGAACATATCGAGGAACTGAATGAAAAGGCCGTCTGCTACATCAACGTCGACACGGCGGTGAGCGGCGACAATTTCGGCGCGGGGGCGTCGGGGAGTCTCTGGCGGGTGGCGAAGGAGGTCTTTCGCGACGTACCGGATGCCTCCGGCAAGCGCAGCATGTTCGACAACATCCTGTCGCGGACGCCGAACGCGACCGACATCACCTTCAGCCGGCTCGGCGGCGGCTCGGATTTTCAGGGATTCCTGCAACACGCCGGGATTCCCTCGCTGGACATGGGCATGGGCGGGCCGTACGGCGTGTATCACTCGACCTACGACAGCTTTACCTGGATGACGAAATTCGGCGACCCGGAATTCACCCGCCACGCGGCGATGGCGCGCGTCATGAGCCTGCTGCTGTATCGCCTGTGCGAAACGCCCGAAATCCGCCTGAACCTCAGCGATTACGCCAGCGACCTGAACCGCTCGGTGGACGACCTGACCTCCCAGCTCAAGGACAAACCGGAAGCGCCCGATTTCACCGCGCTGATTGCCGCCTCGCGAGATCTGGTGAAATCCGCCGAAGCCTTTGAAGCACAACCGGATACCGACCAGAACCGTCAGCTTCGGAATCTGGTGAAGATCCATTTCGAGCGCGCCCTGATCGACCGGGCGGGCCTCCCCGGACGCCCGTGGTTCCGCCACGTCGCCTACGCGCCGGGTGTCTATCTTGGCTACGGCGCGGAAGTCTTTTCGGGAATCCGGCACTCCGTCACGCAGCACGACGCCGAAAGCGCGAAAAAAGCGACCGATCAGGCCACGGCGGCGCTCAAACGGGCGGCGAACCTTTTGAAGTAGGAGGGCATGGGGAAGGATGAAGGATGAAGGATGAAGGATGAAGGATGAAGGATGAAGGATGAAGGATGAAGGATGAAGGATGAAGGATGAAGGATGAAAAAAATCCGTCTCTTCCATTCCAGCTTCAAGACATTTTTTCTCCAAGTCTCTTTGTCTCTCGGTCTCCTTGTCTTTTTTCATCCCCCATCCCCCATGAATGAAATCCCGAAAACCATCGGCCCGTATGACGTGGTGCAGCGCCTCGGGAATAACGGGTGGCTGGAAACGTTCGAGGCGGTCGAACGCCGGTCGCCTTCAAACCGGGTGGTGGTGCGGGCGGTGCCCCCGGCCCTGCGCGACAACCCCGAAACCGTTGAAATGTTCCGGCGCAACATCGGGAAACTCGCGCGGCTCTGTCACCCGAACATTTTCGCGGTGGAGTATCACGATCCCGACAACCTCTTTTACGCCGTACAGTTCCAGCCGGGAACGACACTTGACGGACACTTGAGACATGGCGGATTCGGCCTTGACCACGCACTTTTCATCGTCCGGAATATTGGTATGGCCATCGCCCACGCGCACAAACGCGACATTTTTCATGGTGAATTGTCCGCAAGGTACGTCTTTCTGACCGAGAACGGGCCGGCGATGCTGAAGAACTTCAACGAATACATCGCGCCGCTCGATGTGGCGGTGATTCCAAGGAATCCGAT
>JAAFHI010000722.1:2473-3026 GCA_013298335.1 Actinomycetota bacterium | reverse complement strand
CGGGGTCATCGCGACCGAGGCCACGGTGGACAGCGGGGCCTATACGGCGGCGATTTTGAGCAATCGGCCCGGCGTGACGGTGATCGAGCGGGGGTGTCCGTTGCTGGTGCCGCTGGCCGAGGAGGGCTGGTCCACGCATGCAGTCGCCCGGATGGTCGCCGAGGAATATCTGCGCCCGCTGTGCGACGCCGACATCGACACGCTGGTCATGGGTTGTACGCACTACCCGATTCTGCGCGACGTGATTCAGAACGTCGTCGGGGACGGCGTGACGCTCGTCGATTCGGGCGATTGCGCGGCTGAAGAAGTCGTCCAGCTTCTGACCGAACGCGGGCTGGCCGCGCCGCCCGAAACGCCACGCCGCCCGACGCGCTTCTGCGTGACCGACTCGGGCCGCCGTTTCCGCCGCATCGCCGAAATTTTCCTCGGGCATCCGATGGACCAGCCGGAAACGGTGGACTTGTGGGAAAAGAATCAGGTATCAGGGTTTTGGTGATTTTTTCATTTTCGATTTTTGATTGAAGATTTTGAATTTGAGATTTTCGATTGAAGA
>JAAFHI010000722.1:0-2463 GCA_013298335.1 Actinomycetota bacterium | reverse complement strand
GCTTTACCTCGCTCCAGTCGCTGTTTTTTTCTTGACGGCGATTCACTGATTTTCGCCAATCGAAAATCTTCAATCGGCAATCTTCAATCCGGAGACAACGGATGCGACTCAACGGACGGGCACCGGGCGCGCTTCGCACGATCGTGCTGACACCGAACATCAACAAATACGCCGAAGGCTCGGTTCAGGTCGAGTTTGGCGATACGAAAGTCATCTGTACCGCGAGCGTCGAGGAAAAGGTCCCGCCTTTTCTGAAGGGGAAGGGGACCGGCTGGGTGACCGCCGAGTATTCGATGCTTCCCCGCGCAACCGACCAGCGGTCGCAGCGCGAAAGCGGTCGCGGCGGACCTTCCGGACGGACCCATGAAATTCAGCGGCTCATCGGGCGCAGCCTGCGGGCGGTGACCCAGTTCGAGAAAATGGGCGAACGCACCGTCTACATCGACTGCGACGTGATTCAGGCCGACGGTGGGACGCGCACGGCGTCGATTACCGGGGCGTATGTCGCGCTCGTGCTGGCGCTGCGGAAGGTCGGCGAGAAAAAATCGCTCCCGTCGCTGCCGGTGAGCGATTACGTCGCCGCGGTGAGCGTCGGCGTGGTCGGCGGCATCCCGATGCTCGACCTGGATTATTCGGAAGATTCAAAAGCCGAAGTGGATATGAACGTGGTCTGCACCGGCGACGGACGGTTCATCGAGGTGCAGGGAACGGCGGAGCACAAGCCGTTTACCCGCGAACAGATGAATTCCATGCTCGGACTGGCAACGCATGGCATCAAGGAACTCATCACGCACCAGCGTCGAATTTTGGGAGTGCTTGAATGAAGAAAATGCGAATGAAGGTGATGATGGGGGCCGTCCTGTTTGCGGCGGCCACCGGTTTGGTCGGGTTCGGGCAGGGCGTTCCGGCGGGTGGTTCGGGGCAGGATGTCTCGACCGAACCGAAGAAGTTCGCCGATCAGGAAGCTGGTTTCGAACTCGAACTTCCGCCGGGGTGGCGGGCCGAGAACGCCATCGAAAACAGCGGCAAGCGGACGCTCGAACTCATTTACCGCGACCGGAGCCAGTCACTGATGCGGGCCAAAAAGGACCTGATCGCCGCCGATGATACAGCCTGTCTCGAAAATCCGGTGACCTGCCTGATCGACCGGGAGGTGGACGGGTCGCTCCGCTACCGTCCGGAGTTCGGCGGCATGAAGCGGGAGCGGTTTTCGAATCCGGTCAGCAAGGGGATGATCCTTTCCTTTTCTTTCCGACGGGTCGGGAAACCGATGACCGCCCGGTATTACTACCTTCAAACGGCCAAGGATACGGTCTGGGTCCTGCGGTTCGAGGGCGAAAAACGCTTTCACGACACGCTTCGCTACCAGACCGACAAGGTGGCCTATACCTTCCGACCGCTGCCGTAACGCTCATGCCTGAACCACTCTGGCCGCTGGTTGCGTCGCGACTGTCCCGGATTTCGGGGCTTTCGACCGCGACCTGCCTGGTGGTCGGCGTCTCGGGCGGGGCCGATTCGATCGTTCTGTGCCATCTTTTGAGGAAGTACCTGCCGAGGGTTTCTTCCGCCCGCCTGCATGTTGCGCATCTGGATCATGGGCTGCGCGGGGCGGAGTCCACGGCGGACGCGGCGTTTGTCGCGGATTTTGCCCGGCGTCTCGATCTGGCCGTGACGGTTGAAGCGGCGGCGGTCGGCGACATGGCACGCCGCGAGCATTTGAATCTCGAAGCCACCGCCCGGCGCGAGCGGTACGATTTTTTCCGGCGGGTGGCCCGGGATCAGGGCGCCGGGTTCGTGGCCACGGCGCATACGCTCAACGATCAGGCCGAAACGGTGCTGTTGCGGGTGTTGCGCGGGGCGAGCCCCGACGGGGTGGCCGGAATTCTCTCCGTCCGAATCGTCGGGGACGGCCTTGATGAAATACCGATCCGGGTGATTCGTCCCCTTCTTGATGTCGCGCGGCGCGACGTTCTTGAGTATGCTGAACGGCATGCCCTCGAATTTCGGGAAGATTCCTCAAACGCCGATACCGCGTTTACCCGGAACCGCCTCCGCCACGACATCCTGCCGCTGCTGGAAGGCATCAATCCGGATGCCATCGGGCGACTGGCCGAATTTGCGGAGCAGGCGGCAGCGGATGCAGCCTATTTCAGGGAGAAGACCGAAGCCTGGTTGAACGCGAATCTGGTTACGGTCGGAACTTCGAATGTGCTTTCGGTGTCGGAACTGTGCAGATTGGAACCGGTACTCCGGCGGCGCGTGATTTACCGTGTGACGCGGTCGGTGGCCGCTCCCCCCGTGGCGGCGTATCATATCCGGAAAATAGATGAAGTTTTACTGGCGACGGACGGCATCGGCAAGGCACTTGATCTTCCGGGCGGGCGAACCGTCCGGCGCGAGCGACTGACCCTCGTTTTTTCGTCCCCGGAGGCGAAGAGCGAAGCAGGCTAGGCAGTGGAAAAG
>JAAFHI010000256.1 GCA_013298335.1 Actinomycetota bacterium | reverse complement strand
CAAGTCGCTCGGTTTGTGGCAGGTCCACGATTTGCCAGTGTGTCCTTAGCCCGACCGTGAGGGAGGGCGTAATTTTATTTTGACGCCCTCCCTCACGGTCGGGCTAAGGACACATCAGAAAGTCTTCGTTTCCCCGACTCCTTTTTTCCATTATGTTGTCGCTCACAACTACCAACCACCCGACGAATTCATTCAAGCCGTCCTGATCCAGCCACTTCCGAACTCTCCGGAATACCTGGCCCGTTTTAGATCGGTCCTCCCGCAATGGGTCGATTGTTTCCAACAATGGAAACTCCTTAGTCGTTTGGATTGAATCCGGTTGTAACGTTGGGGTTATTCTTTTTTCGGAATCATTCAATGACTCTGACTCTCCTCGACTGGATCGTCATCGCGTCCTACTTTCTCATCAATCTCGGCATCGGGCTGTATTACGCCCGGCGGTCGTCGTCGAGCACGTCCGAGTTTTTTCTTTCGGGAAGAAACGTGCCGTGGTGGCTGGCCGGAACGTCGATGGTCGCCACGACCTTCGCCGCCGATACGCCGCTGGCCGTCACCGGACTCGTCGCCAAGAGCGGGATCGCGGGCAACTGGCTCTGGTGGAACTTCGTGATGAGCGGGATGCTCACGGTTTTCCTTTACGCGCGGCTGTGGCGGCGCGCGGGCGTCATGACCGACGTCGAGTTCGCCGAATTGCGCTATTCGGGCAAACCCGCCGCGTTTCTGCGCGGATTTCGCGCGCTCTATCTGGGGCTTCCGATCAACTGCATCATCATGGGGTGGGTCAACCTCGCGATGATGAAGATTCTCAAGATCACGCTCGGCCTGAACGATGGACAGGCGCTCTGGGTCCTCCTCGGTTTGCTCCTGTTCACGGCCTTTTACACAACGATTTCGGGCTTGTGGGGCGTCCTCGTCACCGACCTTTTTCAATTCGTTCTCAAGATGGGAATGGTCATCGCGCTGGCCGTGTTTGCGGTCAAGGCGGTCGGCGGCATGGATGCGCTCAAGACGAAGATCACCGCGCTTGACGCGCAGAGCGGCTTCGCCGGTTCGCGGCTCGCGTTTTTTCCGACCGGCGATGCCGAATGGATGCCCCTGCTCGCGCTGCTCGTGAATCTCGGCGTGATCTGGTGGGCAAGCTGGTATCCGGGGGCCGAGCCGGGCGGCGGCGGCTACGTCGCGCAGCGCATCTTTTCGGCGAAGGACGAACGCCACGGCCTGCTCGCGACGCTGTGGTTCAACGTGGCCCATTACGGGCTGCGTCCGTGGCCGTGGATTCTGACGGCGCTGGCGTCGCTGATTCTCTATCCGAATCTGAAGGACAAGGAATCGGGCTACATTCAGACCCTGATGGACCCGAACGTGTTTCCGCCCTACCTGCGCGGCTTCATGCTCGCGGGGTTCGCGGCGGCCTACATGTCCACCATCGGGACGCAGTTGAACTGGGGCGCGTCCTACATCATCAACGATTTCTATCGGCGGTTTATTTCGCCCAACGCGAAGGAACGGCAGTCGGTCATTGCGTCGCAGATCGTGACGGTCTGCCTGATGGGGCTTTCGATCATCGTGACGCTCAACCTTGAAAGTATCGGCAAGGCGTGGAAACTGCTGCTCGTCACGGGCGCGGGCACGGGCACGGTGCTGCTGCTGCGGTGGTTCTGGTGGCGCATCAACGCCTGGTCGGAAGTTTCGGCGATGGCCGTGGCGGCGGTGGTTTCACTCTCGCTGCAACTCGGCTTCAACCTCGACAGCGACAATCCCAAACAGTTCGCCTGGATCATGCTCATCACGGTCGGCTTCACGACCGTCGGATGGGTGCTGGCGACCTTTCTCACCAAACCCGAGCCTGAAAAGGTGCTTGAAAACTTCTACGACATCGTCAAACCCGAAGGACCGGGCTGGAAGCGGTTCGCGAAGGGCACGTCGCATCCCGACGGCAGCCTCGCGTCGCAGTTTGGCAACTGGATTCTCGGCTGCGTGATGATTTACGGTTTCCTCTTCGGTCTGGGTGAACTGCTGCTCGGATCGGCTCTCCGCGGGGGCTGCATGCTCGCCGTCGGCATCGTAGCTGCCATCGTGATTTCGCGAAATCTCAAGCCGGGAAAAGCGTGAGCATCGTATGAATCAGCCAACTTCCAGCGAATCGCTTCGCCCGATGGTTCTGCGGGGTGCGAAGGTCGTGCGCGGGAACGCGGTCACGCAGGAAACGCTCCGCATCGAGAACGGTCGCTTCGTCGCCGGTTCGAATGAAGCCGACGCCGATCTGTATGACCTCACCGGCCTCACGCTCTATCCCGGTTTCATCGACATTCACAATCACGGCGCGGTCGGCGTGGACACCATGGACGCCGACCCCGACGGCCTGCGCTTCATCGGCATCTTTCTGGCCCGCCACGGCGTGACCGGATGGCTGCCGACGCTCGTGCCGGGGCCGGACACTGCCTATGCCCAAACGGCGGAAGCGGTGGCGGTCGTGATGCACGATGACATCGCGACCGGCGCGCGTCCGCTCGGTCTGCATTACGAAGGGCCGTTCGTGAATGCCGCCCAGTGCGGGGCGCTGCGTCCGCCGTATTTCAAAACCTTCGACGCGGTCGGCGATCTCGAACCGCTGCGCGAAGTCCGACATCTTGAGGCGGTCCACCTGATGACGCTCGCGCCGGAAATCGAGGGAGGAATCGAATTGATTCGCACTCTGCGCCATCGCGACTGGATCGTGAGTATCGGCCACACTCGGGCGGATGTGGCGACGCTCGACTGTGCCTGCGGCGCGGGCGCGCGGCACATGACCCATTTCTTCAACGCCATGACGCCAATGCACCACCGGTCGCCCGGTCCGGTCGCGTGGGGGCTCGCCAACGATCTCGTGACCTGCGACGTGATTGCCGACGGCCATCACTGCGACCCGTTCATGCTGAAATTCCTGGTGAAAACGAAAACGCCTGACCGGGTTTCGCTGATTTCGGATTCGGTGCTGCCGACCGGACTCGGCGACGGCGAGTTCGATATGTGGGGCGAGACGGTGACGGTTCACAACGGGCGTACGCAGAATGAACAGGGCAGCATCGCGGGATCAGTCATTACTATGGCCGATGCGGTCAAAATGATGCTTTCACTTGGATACGGACCCGTCGAAGTGGCGCGCATGGCGGCGACCAATCCCGCGCGGGTCCTCGGCCTCGATGACCGCCTGGGCTCAATCGAGGAAGGCAGGTTCGCCGACATCGCCGCGCTCGATGACACCGGCGCGGTGCGGATGACCATCGTTCGTGGAAAGGTCGTCTTTTCAGGTCGTTCATGACCTTCGGAGAACCGATGAACGAGCGTGTGGATTCCAGTACAGGGTACGTTCTCGGCGTCGATGGCGGCGGGACGAACACTCGCGCGGCGCTGTTTTCGCCCTCCGGTCAGCAGGTCGGCGAGGGCCACGCCGACGCGGCCAATTTCCACCGGATTTCGCTCGAAGTGGCCGTCGAGCACATCCTTCAGGCGGTGGACGCCGCCTGTGGCGAAGCGGGCGTGACCCGTGCCGAGCTTGTCCGCGTCTGCATCGGGCTCGCCGGGGTGCAGCATCCCGAGCACCACCGCCAAATGTACGACGCGCTCTTTCCCCTTTTTAGTCATGCGAAATTCATGCTCGAAACCGATGCCCGGATTGCGCTCGCGGGCGCGACTGATCTGGCGCCGGGCGTGGTCGTCATTGCCGGGACCGGGTCGATTGCGCTCGGAATGAACCGTGACGGTCTTTTCAAACGATCCGGCGGCTGGGGTTCGACCATCGGAGACGAGGGCAGCGGGTACTACATTGGCCGCCGCGCGCTGCAATCGGTCGTGCTCGCCTATGACCACCGCAGCGAGCCGACCACGCTCACCCAGCGCATCCTCGGCTATTTCAACATTCAGTCGGCGGAAGATCTGCCGGCCATCATCTACCGGCCCTCGACCAAAGTCGTTCAGGAAATCGCGCAACTGTCGAAGGTCGTGGCCGCCGCCGCGCGCGAGGGTGACGAGGCCGCGCAGGACATTCTCGACGATGCGGGCTATGAACTGGCCTGCGCGGTCAACGCGGTTATCAAGCAGCTCGGCATGCAGGAAGAGGTTTTTCGCGTGGCCTACGTCGGGGGAATCTTCAACGTGGGCGACCTGATTCTTCCCAAATTCTCGGCCTATGTGAAACGCTACGCCCCGCACGTCAAGGTTGGCCCGCCGCTTTTCCCGCCGGTCATCGGCGCAGTCAAACTCGCGAACCGGTGAGGTGAAATCACGTCGTCATGAACGTCACCGAACAGTCCAATCCGAAGACTGAGCACATCGACACGCTGCCGACGCTCGATGCCCTGCGTCTCATCAACGATGAAGATCGCCTGGTGGCGGAAGCCGTTGAAAAAGTTCTTCCTTCCATCGCGGCGGCGGTGGACGGCATCGTCGAACGGCTGCGTGACGGCGGGCGACTGTTTTACATCGGAACCGGCACGAGCGGACGGCTCGGCATTCTCGATGCTTCCGAATGTCCGCCGACCTACGGCGTGTCGCCGGAACTGGTGCAGGGCATCATCGCGGGTGGCTACGACGCCTGCTGGCGCGCGGTCGAAGCCTCGGAGGACGACCGCGAGGCTGGCATTCGCGATGTGCAGCAGCGTGGCGTGACGGGGAAGGATGTTTTGGTCGGAATCGCCGCGAGCGGACGCACGCCCTACACCATCGGCGCGGTCGAATATGCCCGGTCGCTCGGCGCGCTGACCGTGGCCGTGACCTGCAATACCGAAACCGCGCTGGCGGCTTCCGTCGAAATTCCGATCGAGGTCGTGGTCGGACCGGAAGTCATTGCGGGCTCGACGCGGATGAAGTCCGGCACGGCGCAGAAGATGGTGCTCAACATGCTATCGACGATGACGATGATCCGGCTCGGCCACGTTTCGGGCAATCGCATGTCGAACATGAAGACGAGCAACCGGAAACTTCGCGAACGCGCGGTGGGCATCCTTCAAACCGAGTGCGGACTTGATGAAACGACGGCCCGCGCCGCGTTGGAAGCTGCCGGGTGGGACCTTCAAATCGCGCTTCGGATGCAAAACTCCGAATCCGTGTAATCCGTGTAATCTGTGGCCATTTTTTAGCCACGGATGCCACGGATGACACGGATTTAGGAAATCAGAGCCGCGGATCGACCGGTTCGGTTTCCATCGCCAGTACGCCGAACACGCACTCGTGAACGTGTCGCAGCGGCTCGCGCCGGACGAACCGTTCCAGCGCCTCGATGCCGAGTGCGAATTCCTTCAGCGCCAGTCGTCGTTTGCCGCCGAGGCCACGCGAACGCAGCCGCGACAGATGTTCCGGCGCGTCGTATTCCGGCCCGTAAATGATGCGCAGGTATTCGCGTCCGCGACATTTGACCGCCGGCTGTACGAGGCCGCGTTCGCCGCGAACCGTGAAGTCGAGCGGCTTGACGACCATGCCCTCGCCGCCGCGTCCGGTGAGGTCGAGCCACCAGTCGGTCGCGTCCTTCACCTGGGCTTCGTCATCGAGCGCGATCCGTTTCCATGCGGTTTTGAAGAGCACTGCCGAATCGTCCGCGTCGCACAGTTGGCCGATGCGTTCGAGGTGCCACGGATGCGGCTTGTCGGCGTGGGCCGCGCCTTCGGTCGCAAGCAGGTGAAAGGGCGCGATTTTGTAGTCACCGAGGGATTCGACGTTCCAGCAGTAGCGCCGGTAGGCATCGGTAAAGGCTTCGGCTCGCGTTTGCCGGGCGATGAATTTTTCAAGCAGGGTCTGGGCATCGGGCGTCCGCGCCGCC
>JAAFHI010000396.1 GCA_013298335.1 Actinomycetota bacterium | reverse complement strand
TTGTCCGCGTAGTCCGCGCCGACGGCTCCTTTCGAGCGGACATCGGCGGGAAGCGGGATGTTGCGCTTGAAGGTGCCGAGTTCGAGGATGAGTTCGCCGCCGCGGGTCACGAGGTCGAGCGTTTCGAGTTCCAGATTGGGCAACTTCAACTTGAGCAGGAACTTGCCGTCGCCGGCATTTTCCAGTTCGCGGAGTTTCTGCGGGGCCGAAAGATGGGCCAGCGGGTCGAGGTCGGCGAAAACGGTTTTCGCGAGCGCCGCGAGGGCGGGCAGTCCAATCGGGTCGGCGGCCTGTTCGGCGATTTCGAAATGGGTGATGCCGGACGATCCGCCGCGCGTCCGTTCGAGCGCCGCCGCCTGCCGCGCGCTGCCCGCGACGACGCGGTTCACGAAGGCCGCGTCCACCGAGCATTCATATAAATGATGGTAGTTGACGATCCGGAAGCTGTCGGCGAGGACGACCGACTCGGGAATCGTCACGAGCCGGTGCGCCGAAATGTCGGGATTGACGAGGATGTCGCGCAGTTCGGTCACCCGGCGGGCGATTTCCGGCAGCATGTCCATCGGATTCCGGCTCGGAAAAAGCGTCTGCATGACCGGCGTCGCGAGCAGGGAAAGTTTGCGGTACCAGATGTCGATGCTCGACAGAATCCAGCGCAGGCCGTCGGGACCGGCGAGCAGGGTCATCGAGCCGGAGGTCGGCGGAGCGTCCACGATGATCGCCTCGTAGTCGCCGCTCGTCGCCACCCGCCAGATTTCGGTGAGCGCCACCATTTCCTCGATGGCGGGAATGAGGACGATTTCCTGCACGTATGCCTTGCCCGAACCGATGCCGCGCAGAAAGGTCGCGACGTAGTCCTGCAAGACCGGCCACTGGCCGCGGATTTCGGCGAGCGCGCTGACTTCGCGGGCGTGGAGGTTCGGCGCGATTTCCTTCGGGTCGTGGCCGAGCCGGACGCCGAGGACGTCGCCGAGGCCATGCCCGGCGGAGGCGCTCAGGAGAAGCGTTTTGGTGCCGCGTTCGGCGGCGGCGAGCGCGGTGGCGGCGGCGAGGGTCGTCTTGCCCGTTCCGCCCTTGCCGAAATAGGTGATGATGCGCATGAAAGTAGGAAAAAGCCTTTCGGAGGTGTCCGGGGGAGGAATCGAAGATACGCCGGGAGCCGGGAATCCGGGATTTGCAGAATGCGGAATCCGCCGCTGGTCGCGCAAGGGGAAGGCGTCGAGGTTCAGGTGTCGGGTGTCGGGTTTTTCCGGAAGCCCGGGTTTGCCGGATTTATGGCCCGAAAGAGTCGATCTTCGGCTCGGCTCGTTCGAAAATCCCCCCTGGCGTGGTAAAAAGACCCTTCGGACTTTCGCCGATTCCCTTTTTACTTTTTGGCTGAACAGGAAGGTCGTTTATGACGGGAGTACTGGAAATTTCTCCTGGGCAGGTTCACTTGCCGATTTTGGAAATGCCCGATTTCGGGACCAATCTTCCAAAAACTTCAACCACGTTTGTGGTGAACGGTCCCTCTCTGCCGTTGAACCGTACCGTCGCCGACACATCTTTGCCCAAACCGCTTTGGGCCAGAATCGCCATAAGGGGCCTCGACAATACAACCGAGCATGTTCTTGAAAATGTGTACCTTGAAGGAGAAGTGAAGGACGGCGTTCTGACGTTCGACAATGAAAGACAAAAGATTGCCGCCTTCGTTCAACTTTCCCTGAATCCTGACAACAACCGGTTTCGCTTCGGATTCGCCATCCGACTGGCCGGCTCACTGGCGCGTCAGTGTCTTGAAGCGCTCCGGGTTCAGGAATTGATGGAGTCCGGAGCAACGATTTCATTATTTATTCGAAACGATCTTTTTCCTTCGGAGGAATTGATCTTTGAAACACAATTCCCCAAGGGAGAGATTTCAACGGAAACCCGTCAGGGGCTAAACATTCTCGAAAACCTGCTCACGATTGAACGTAAAATCGGAACGCTCTTTCGCCTTCCGCTCGGTGACTTGCCGGTTGAGGAAATTCGCGCCATTCGTGAAACGGCCCAAATCGTGTCGACCGGTGAACTGGTTCAATCCGCCACCAGCCTTACCCTTCAAGGCAATCGGACATTTGTTGAAAATACGCTGCGACACTGTCAGCCCGGCAAGCCATTTTTGCTTTCCGGTGAGTTTGAAGCGGATGTTTCCCTTTTGGAAAAAACGGTTTCTTTGGGAAAAGCCCTGATGCGGTGCGAGCGCGCGGTCCTTGCCGCCGAGGATTTCCAGGTACTTCGAAAAATTCACGACACCATAGGGGACGACGAGGAAACGCCCATCCATTTCAAGATTCCGGAAGGTGGAACGATTCACTGGACCTACCCGGAATGGAAAGAGAAGCGTGATCTTCCGCCGGATTTGGAAAAGGAAGCACTCCGCGACCGCATTTCAAGGGTTGTCGGGAAGTTTTCGAGCATTCTTTCGGGGAGTGACGATTCCGCGGCGCGAAAGAATGAAGAGTTCGACATTGAACATCGTCGCTACGCGGAGTCCGAGGCATGATTTACGTGCTGGACGCCTGCGCGATGATCGCCCTTTATTGCGATGAACCCGGCGCGGAAATTGTCTGGGACTGTCTGAGCGAGTCCGGATCGCAATGTTTCGCTCATTCGATCAACCTGTTCGAGGTGTTTTACGACATTCATCGAAGAACAGGTGAAGTGACGGCAAAGCAAGCCATTGACGACCTTCTGGCGCTCGGCATCTCGGAACGGACGGATCTTGAACGTACGCTGTGGGAAGAGGCTGGCAACCTGAAAGCCATCCGCAAACGGATCGCGCCGCCGGATTGCTTCGGTATCGTGCTGACCCGAAAACTGAACGGTCAATTCGTGACCTCCGATCACGGAGAGCTGGACGCCATCGCCGCCGCCGGAATCTGCAATATCCGTTTCATCCGTTAGCCCGGTTTTCATCGAACACCTCAACCGCCGATTTCAGCCCTTATGTCTCAGAAAGAATTCATCCATCTCCATCTGCACTCCGACTTCAGCCTGCTCGACGGGGCGATTCAGCACGACGCGCTCGCCGGGCATGCCGCCGAACAGAAGTTCCCCGCGCTGGCCGTGACCGACCACGGGAACATGTTCGGGGCAATGGGGTTCTCTAAGGCCATGAACAAAGTCGGCGTGCGGCCCATCATCGGCATGGAAGCCTACGTTGCGCGCGGGTCGCGCCACGATCGCGGCGGCGTGGACACCGACGGCGAACGCGGCACGAACCACCTCATCCTGCTCGCCAAGGACGACGTCGGCTACAAGAATCTCGTCTATCTGAGTTCGATGGCCTACACCGAGGGGTATTACTACAAACCCCGCGTGGACAAGGAGTTGCTGGCCGCGCACAGCGAGGGGCTGGTTGCGCTCTCGGCCTGCATGTCGGGCGTGCCGGCGTCGCTCATCCTGCGCGACAAGTTTGACCGGGCGCTCTGCGAAGTGGGCGAATACGCCGAGATTTTCGGGAAGGGAAACTACTTTCTCGAACTCCAGTGCCATGAGGGCATGGAGGAGAACCAGGCGAAGGTCAACGGCGGGCTGACCGAACTCGCCCACCGGCTCGACGTGCCGCTGGTCGTCACCAACGACGCGCACTTCCTGACCCGCGACGATTTCCGCGCGCACCAGGCGCTGCTTTGCCTGCAAACCGGCAAGACGATCAATCAGGCGAGCATGCACTATTCGCCCGACCACTACGTCAAGAGCGCCGAGCAGATGTGGCATCTGTTCGAAAACCAGAACGCCGAGGCGCTGCGCAACACGGTCCGCATTGCCGAGATGTGCCGGTACGATTTCGGCAAATCCAAGAATCACCTCCCGGTTTTCCCCGTGCCGGAAGGCTTCACGCTGACGAGTTACTTCGAAAAGGTCGCCTACGAGGGGCTTGAAGACCGGTTCAAGCTGCTGCGCGAGGTCGCGGCGCGTGGCGAGTTGAAGTACCCGCTCGAAAAATACGAGGAGCGGCTGCGCTTCGAACTCGACGTCATCAAACGCATGGGCTACGAGGGCTACTTCCTCATCGTCTGGGATTTCATCCGCTACGCGCGCGACGCAAAAATTCCGGTCGGTCCGGGGCGCGGTTCGGCGGCGGGGTCGCTCGTGGCCTACGCGATGTACATCACGGACGTCGATCCGATGCAGTTCGACCTGCTGTTCGAGCGGTTTCTGAATCCCGACCGCGTCTCGATGCCCGATATCGACGTGGATTTCTGCGTTCGGGGCCGCGGACGGGTCATCGAACACGTCAAGGAAGTCTACGGTCGGGAAAGCGTGTCGCAGATCGCGACCTTCGGAACGATGGCGTCGCGCGCGGTGATTAAAGACGTCGGTCGCGTGCTCGACATGCCCTACGCCGAGGTCGAAAAAATCGCCAAGCTGATTCCGCCGCCGCAGCGGGGCCGCAACGTGCCCATCGCGGAGGCGATCAAGATCGTGCCGGAACTCAAGGCGGAATACGAAAACAACCCGAAGGTGAAGGAACTGATCGGCCTCGCGCTGCGGCTCGAAGGCTGTTCGCGCCATTCGTCCATTCACGCGGCGGGCGTGGTGATCTCGCCCCAGCCGGTCCACGAACTCGTGCCGGTGTTCAAGGTGAAGACGAAGGACCGCGAAACCGGCGCGGAGGTCGAGGCGCTCGCCACGCAGTACAACATGAACGACCTCGAAAAAGCCG